>CAJYBN010000156.1 GCA_913064925.1 uncultured Peptococcaceae bacterium | reverse complement strand
GAACAAGCCTAACGCACATTTTTTACCCAGGTGTTCATGTCTTCATAAGCACCGCTGATGTGACAGTTATTGATCAGCGTGCCCCTATAGCGGTAATCCAGGCGGCGGAATAGGTTCATGCCGAATGAGGACGCCCGGGCAAGGCTGAAGAGGCATAACGTATAACATCCCGGCGGCAGCGGGCCGGGATGCTGCTGTTTCTGCGCCAGAACCCGCCTGATGCGCGCCAAGTGATCCGGCAGGGCGGAGCTGAAGGAACGTACAAGTTGTCATGTAGCAAATCTCCTGCCGCCGCTTATCTTATCAAGTAAATTACAGCAAATTGCGGTGATAAAACGGCCATATTAAGGGAACGCAGGCTTTTCCAAGCTTTAAAACCCCGCCCCGCTTGCTTCCATAATGCGGCCGGCTATTTCGCGAAACAGCGGCGCCGCGGTCGCACCGCCGCTCCTGCCGTTACGAACCAGTACAGTAATGACGTACCGGGGCCCTTCCGCAGGCACGTACCCGGCAAACCAGGCATCCACCGCGCCGCTTCCCGCGGCAACCTGCGCGGAGCCGGTCTTTCCGGCACTACCCCAGGCGGGCACCTCGGCCAGCCGGCCTACCCCGGAGGCGGTGACGCTGCGCAGCAAATCCCTCAATTGAGCTGCGGTTTGCGGTGCCAGGACCCTTTGCGGCGGCGGCCCGTCGAAGCTCTTAACCTGGCAACCGTCATCGTCTTTAATGCCCTTCACCAAGCGCGGGGTGTAATACACGCCGCCGCTGGCGACAACGTTCAGCATGGCCGTCACTTGCACCGGGGTGGCCAGCACCGGCCCCTGGCCGACGCAGCTATTGGCCAGGTTGTATTTTTTGCCCACCAGCGACCAGTCCTGCCCGCTGCCAGCGGGCACCGGGTAACCGATAATAGCCTGGCTGGCCAGCCCCATTTTGCCGGCGTACTCCACGATTGTATCCGCACCAAGCCTGCGGCCGATTTCCACAAAAGCCGGGTTGCAAGAACAGGCAAAGGCCTCGGCAAAACTGATGCGGCCGTGCCCCTCTTCATGCCAGCAGCGGATCGGCTTGGCGTTTACTCCCTCGCAAACAAATTCGTCGCTGCCGTCCACCAGGCCCTTTTCCAGGGCGGCGGCCGCCAGCACAACCTTAAATACCGAACCCGGCTGGTACAGGGAAGTGCAGTGGTTTACGAAAGCTTCAGCTGCGGGGCTGCTGGTGCCGGACTGCACGCGGCCCGGGGCAGGATGGTACTCGGGCCGGCTGGCCATGGCCAAAATGTCGCCGCTGCCCGCCCGCATCACCACCACCGCGCCGTTTTGCACGTGTTGATCCATGACCTGCTCCACGATGCGCTGCACGCGAAAGTCGACGGTGGTCACCACGTGGCGGCGGCCCGGGTCGCGGCCTTTGCTTTCCACCAGCAGGCCGGGACCCTTGATCACCTTACCCCTAGCGTCAACCGGTACCCGCGCCCACCGCTTGGCAAAAGTCCCTTTCAATTCCTGTTCGTAAAAGTATTCCAGGCCCGACTTGCCCACCCAATCGCCCAGCCGGTACTGCTTGTCGCTTTGTCTTTGCAGGCGGTCAAACTGCTCCATGCTGGATATTTTACCCAGGTGACCGGTAATGTGCACCGCCAGCGGGTCGCTGCCGTAGCGATGGTACACCGGCAGCAGGAATACCCCCGGCAAGCCGGCCTTTTGTAAAGCACGGCATTCTTGATCGCTCAGGGGCCGGTCTATCACGAATGCTCCATGGCGGGCCTTTTCCAGTAAATCCCCCGGGTTGTCGTTGATAATGCCGGCCAGCCGCTGCAGCGAGTACTCCTTTTGTTCCATCAGCCCGGGGAAGACTACCACGCGATTGGCGTAGTACCCCCCGGAAAGGGGGATACCATTCCTGTCGGTAATCTCCCCCCGCCGGAATTCTTCCAGGGGCACCGACTCGGACCTCACTTGCCGGGCCCGCAGTGCATAACCGGCGCCCTGCACCAGTTGAATAGTGTACAGTTGATAAACCATAGCGGCAAAAGCCGCCGCCGTTAACCAAAAAGCCATGATAATGCGGATTTCACGGGTAACCAGAAAAAAACAGCCCCTTTTCCAGAAATAGCCACATTAATATAGTGGCCTTCCGGCCGGGGCTTTATACACTTTCCGCCCTGCGCAGCAAAGAGTACTCAGGCAGCGGGTGCGGCCAGGGCAGGTAAACTATTTGCCGGGGATGCGGCGCCGCTTCCAGAGAACGTCCTTCTTCATCCCGTATTTCGCTAACTGCCAGCCGGTAAATGGCCTCGCCCGGGGTTAAAACCTCCAGTTCCTCGCCGCGGGCGAACCGGTTGCGCTGCTCCACCCGGAGCATGCCCCGCCGCCCGTCGTAGCCCAGCACCGCGCCGACAAAGGTATAGGGGCGCCGGTACAGGCCGTGCACAGGCGGTTTTTCCCCCGGCCGCCCGCCGTCTATAAAGCCGGTGGTGTAATCCCGGTTGCTAACCTTGCCGATTTCCTCCAGCCACTCCGGGCGAACACGGAATTTGTCCGGGTCCCGCCAGCAAGCGTCCAGGGCCTGGCGATAAACCCTGGTAACGGTGGCCAGGTAGTGGATGCTTTTGACCCGGCCCTCGATCTTTAACGCCGCAACGCCCGCTTTTACCAAGTCCGGCAGGTAGGCCAGCAGGCACAAATCCCGCGAGCTGAGGATATAGGTGCCCCTATTGTCCTCCCCCACCGGGAAATACTCGCCCGGTCTCTTTTCCTCCACCAGCCGGTATTTCCAGCGGCAGGCCTGGGCACAGTCGCCCCGGTTGGCATCGCGGCCCGTTAAGTAGTTACTGAGCAGGCAGCGGCCGGAATAAGCCATGCACATGGCGCCGTGCACAAACACTTCCAGCTCTAAGCCGGTACGCGCCCTGATGGTTTTTATTTCCGCCAGGCTCAGCTCCCGGGCCAGGACGATGCGGGCAGCCCCCAGGGATTCCCATACCCGGGCGCTGCGCCAGTTGGTAGTGTTGGCCTGGGTGCTGACGTGGATTTTCATCCCGGGTGCCAGTTCCCGTACCAGGGAGAAAACGCCCGGGTCAGACACAATCACCGCGTCCACGCCCATATTAACCAGCTGCTCAATATACGGAGGCATGGCCTCGATGTCTGCGTTAAGGGCGAATATGTTTAGGGTCACGTAAACTTTTACGCCCCGCCGGTGGGCCCACTCCACTGCCCCGGCCATGGAATCCGGGTCAAAAGTAGCTGCTGCCGCCCGCAGCCCGAAGCCGGTCCCGCCCAAGTACACGGCGTCGGCCCCGTAAGCCACGGCATAAGGCAGCTTTTCCGGGCTGCCCACGGGGGCCAGTAATTCCGGTTTGCGCAAGAGATCAACCCCGCCTTACTGGTATTTTCGCTTGTTGGCGTTGTGCTCGCTGAGCGTGCGGGCAAACGCGTGCGTCCCGCCGGGCTTGGCCACGTAATAAAGATAATCATTTTGTTCCGGCTCCACCACCGCTCGCAGGGAGGACCACCCCGGGTTGGCAATGGGGCCCGGCGGCAGGCCGGTTATTTTGTAGGTATTATAAGGCGAATCTATTTCCAGATCCCGGTACAGCAGCTGTTCCTTGGGCTGGCCCAGGGCATACTGCACCGTGGCATCTATCTGCAGCGGCATGCCCAGGCGGAGGCGGTTGAAAATGACCCCCGCGATGCGCGGCCTTTCTCCCTCCACCCGTGCCTCGCGCTCCACCATGGAGGCTATGGTCACCGCCTGGTGCAGTGAAAGTCCTCGCTCCGCCGCCCGCCGGACATAATCGTGTTCCTCGATTACCTGACCGAACTTTTGCAGCATCATGGCCACAATTTTATCCGGCTTGGTGCCGGAACCCACGTAATATGTATCGGGATAAAGATAGCCCTCCAGCCCGCAGGTGTCCGCCGGCACGTCCCGCAAAAAGGGGAAATCCCAGTGCTGCCTGGTGCTTTGAAGAAACTCTTCCCGACCGGCAACGCCTTTGCGTTCCAGCAACTCCGCAATCTGGGCTACGGTATATCCTTCCGGTACCGTAATCCTGATCCGGTCCGGCGGCCCTTCCACCAGCTTCCGGAGTATGTCGGGTACGGACATGGCCGTGTGCAGTTCATAGGTGCCGGGTTTCAGCTTTTCGTCCACTTGGCGCCACCTGGCGTAAACGCGAAAGGCGAGGTCGTTCTTTATTATTCCCTGGTCTTCCAGCAGGCGGGCAATTTGCGCGGTGGAAGCGTTTTTGGGCACCACCACGGTAACTGCTTCGCCGCCGCTGTCGTGTACCGGCAGCAAAAGGGCGCGCGCGGCAAAAGCGCCGGCCGCCAACACTACCAGCAGGCAGGCCGCCGCCAGCGGGAAAAACAGTGACGCGCTTGTTTTGCTTTTTCTTACCTCATCGTGGACCGGCATCATGGCAACACTTCACCTTCCGGCGGGCTTGCCGGTTCCGCCTCCTCGCCGCCCGTACCGGGCAGGTCTTCACCATCCGCGGCACCGCCCGGCACCCCTTGTTCAGGCGCACCGCTGGGCGCCTCCGCGCCCTCTCCGGCACCGGCTTCACCCGGGTTGGCCGCGCCCGCTTGCCCGAAACCGGCCGGCTGCAGGTCCTCGTCGGAAGGTATCACCACCGAGGGCTTTACTTCACCCGTGCCGACGGCCACAATCCGGTTTACGGGGTGGTAATAGCTGGCGGGCAGTTTTTCCGTTCTTTTTTCCCCATTTTCCCAAACGTACCGCACGGCGGCCGCCTTGTATCCCTTAGTTCCTTCCTGTTTTACCACCTGTTCTCCGGCCGCCAGGTTGGGGTCCTCGGTGAAAATAACCTCGGGCTCAATTACTTCCGTAACCCAGCTGGCCAGTTCCACCCGGGGAGAGGACTCTTTGTCCCCGTATATCTTAACGGTCAACGTGTCCCCCTCCACGGAAGTCCGGGTATACAGGTAGCAGTCCTTGTTGTTTACGAACCTGAAGTCAATGGCGCCGTATACCACCGTGGCGTCGAGGCCGATGGGCACGTATCCCACCGGCAGCGAGTGGTTGCTTCTTTCAGTAACTGCGAGGTTGGCCAGCAGCACGGCATTGTACAGGGTGGAAGAAACCTGGCAAACCCCCCCGCCCAACCCCTCCACCAGCTCATTATTGATGATGACGTTGGCGTTTTTGTAGCCGGCTTCCGAGCTTCTGGGCCCTACCACCCGGTTAAAGGAAAATTCATCGCCCGGTGCAATCAACAACCCGTCCAGGGCTGCCGCAGCCACCTTGATGTTGTATGTCCGCCCCACCTGCTGCGGGTCAAACTTGGTACTATAACTGGCCAGCAGCCCGTTAATGCCCATGGATTTAATGTCTTCAGCGGTACGCTGCGGCGGCACCGCCAGAACGGGCAGTTCCACCTCCACCCTGCCTCCGCCAAAGTCGCTCAGCGCCCGTAGTATTTTCCTGCTCAGCGCTGCGTAATCTATTTTTGTACCCATGCGGCCGGGCACGATCAACACACTGTCGTCCGGCATTATTTTAAATCCCGCGTTGACAGGCTCAGTCAACAAATCGCCCACTGCCCGCGATACGGCCTTTTGCAAACGGGACCGGTCCAGCGTTACGGCGGGCTGTATTTTTTTTCCGTGCCGCTTGACCAGCTGCCTTTCGCGCCATTGCTGAAAAAAAGAGCCGGTGCGGCCCACCTGAAATGCCCTTTCCAGCGTGGTTTTGTTATCCAGACTTACACCCAGCTCTTTGGCGCTGAACTGACGGGTAATATTACCATAACGAATGCATACGGCGGTCCGCTCCAACCCGCCGGCCAAGTTTTCCAGCCTGGCTGCAGCCTGCTCCCAAGATAAACCGCCCAAGTCTGCCGGGCCGGCATGCACGCCGGGGACTATTTCATGGGTGGCAAATGAGGCGCCGGAGAAAAAAAAGGCCAGCACGGCCAGCACGGCAATAAAGGTGCCCAAGCCTATGCGATGCAACGCCAAGCCTCCCGTCCCAATATAAAATCCAATATAAAATAATAAAGCTGGCAGCGCAATAACAAGTACCAGCTTAATAAATACTACACCATGGCGTTAATTATTCGTCCATGACATCAAGGGATAGTTCCTCCATGCACGCGTCTTTTACCTTTTCCCATTCCTCTTTTTCAATCTCCACCAGAATATCGTCACCGTCTTCGTCCTGGTCAATTCTTAAAATAAAAGCCTCTGCTTCTTCCTCTTCTTCCTCTTCCTCGTCGACAACGGGAACCACTATAGCGTACTTCTTGCCTTCCACTTCAAGCACGTCGAAAATCAACACGTCGTGCTCATTGCCTTCTTCATCCACCAGGGTGATAAGAACTTCGTCTTGTTGGGGCACAAAAACCCACCTCTTTTCGCAAGTTACGTTGTATTGTATCCAAAAAATGCAGCCATGTCAAGAAATGTTATTACAGAGAGCTATTTGCTTTGCAACACATTTTTAGCGTCTGGCAAAACAAGGCTGGCGCGGACCAAAGTAATTCGAGCCCTGATAGCACAGGGTGCTTACCTAATATTAGCTATATTGGCACAACCTCCCATAGAATGCCTAAAAAAAGACATACTTACCCCTATTTTGTTATTCCTTCTTTTTACAACTTTCGGTTTTCTTAACTGGAAAACCGGTCAGGCCACTTTGACCAGGCTGCGTAAATTCATCCCGCGTTTTTCCCGTATCCGCCCCACGGCCAGTG
>CAJYBN010000155.1 GCA_913064925.1 uncultured Peptococcaceae bacterium | reverse complement strand
GGTGGCCGTACCGGCATACGCCGGCATACCCGTCACCCACAGAAAATACACATCTACCGTTACCATCATAACCGGCAACGAAGATCCGGACAAAAACGAATCCAGCGTGGCCTGGTCCAAAATATCCACCGGTGCCGGAACTCTGGTCTTTTTGATGGGCATTGGCAACCTGCCGGGCATCGCCCGCAAGCTGATGGAACATGGCCGGTCCCCGGAAACACCTGTGGCGTTGATTCGCTGGGGTACCCGCTCGGAACAAAAAACGCTGGTGGGAACTTTGCACAATATTGCCAGCCTGGCCGAGGAAAATAATTTTCAAAACCCGGCTGTTATCGTGGTAGGCGAGGTGGTCAAACTGCGCGAAAAATTGCGCTGGTTTGAAAACAAGCCTTTATTTGGCCGTAGAATCCTGGTCACGCGCGCCCGCGAGCAAGCCAGCGCCTTGTCCGACAAAATAGCTGCACTGGGTGGCGAACCGGTGGAATTCCCCGTCATATCCATCGCCCCTCTCGACGATTACTCGGCTTTGGACAGGGCCATACAAAACATTTCTTCTTATCATTGGGTTATTTTCACCAGCGTCAACGGGGTGCATGCCTTTTTTGACCGCCTCGAACTTCTGAACCGGGATATTCGCGACTTGCACGGGGTAAAAATATGCGCCATCGGCCCGCAAACGGAAAAAGCGCTGCGCTCACTAGCCCTGCGCGTTGATTACGTCCCGGGTAATTATCAAGCAGAAGACATCATTACCGGACTAAAAGATAAAATTTCCCCCGGTGACCGCATCCTGCTGCCCCGCGCTGCCGTCGCCAGGAACTTACTGCCCGAATCCCTGGCCGCGCTTGGTGCCTTAGTTGACGTGGTTGCGGCGTACAAGACGGTGGCCGGTTCTGGCGACGCGCCGCTGATCCGCAGCATGCTGCTGAACGGAGAAATCGACGTTATCACCTTTACCAGCTCGTCCACCGTGCAAAACTTCTTGTCCCTAATAGGGGCAAAACAACCCGCCGGCCTTACCGGGCGCGCCCTGGTAGCCTGCATCGGCCCCATCACCGCCCAAACGGCCGCCGATGCAGGGCTGCGCGTAGACGTAGTGGCGAAGGAATATACCATAGACGGACTGCTGCAAGCCATACTCGACCACTTGCATATGGCCTGCGCCCGCCAAAAATGAAAAAGGGGTAACTGGTAATGATCAGCGTCAGTAAATTGTTATGCGGTGAAAAATTTTTCGGCGATAGCCTTCGCTACCAAAACGATGCCAGCCGGCAGCGCCACGGAACTACCACCGGGTGGGGACCCGTCGTGGTTTGGAACATGACCCGCGCTTGTAATTTAAAATGCCTGCATTGTTACGCCAGTGCCGACGAGCAAGCCGGCACCGGTGAAATGACCACTGCCGAAGCCTTACGCTTCATCGATGACCTGGCAGCCTTCAACGTGCCGGTATTGCTCTTATCAGGCGGTGAACCCCTGCTGCGGGAAGACTTTTTCACATTGGCCGCTTACGCCCGCAGCAAGGGCATAAGGGTAACCATCTCCACCAACGGTACCCTGATTACGCCCGACGTCGCCGCACAGATAAAGAAAAACGATATCAATTACGTTGGTATCAGCCTGGACGGCATCGGATCGGACAACGATCGTTTCCGCGGTTGCCGGGGCGCTTTCGCAGCGGCCTTAAGCGGTATACGCACTTGCCTGTCCGCCGGCATCAGGGTGGGCCTGCGCTTTACCATAAACCGCCACAACTATGACCAGCTGCCGGAAATATTCCGGTTGATAAAGGAGGAAAACATTCCCCGGGTTTGCTTTTACCACTTGGTATACAGCGGCAGGGGCCGCAAAATGCTTAATGAGGACGTCAGCCACGCAGAAACACGCGAAGCCCTGGATTTGATCATGGAAAAAGCCCGGGAGTACAGCGGCGACGGCAGGGAAATACTCACGGTGGATAACCACGCGGACGGCATTTATATCTACCTGGCGGTGCGGCGTTCCGACCCGTCCAAGGCGGAACAAATCAGGCAGCTGCTGCTGATGAACGGCGGAAACCGTTCAGGCATCGCCATCGGCGCGGTAGACTGGCACGGCGACGTGCATCCCGATCAGTTTACGCGCAATTACGTTCTCGGTAACGTACGGGAAAGAAGGTTCGGTGACATTTGGCAGGACGAGGGCCACCCCATAATGCGCGGTTTAAAGAACCGGAAGCCCTTGCTGAAAGGGCGCTGTGCCGCCTGCCGGTGGCTGGACATGTGCAACGGCAATTTCAGGGCGCGGGCCGAAGCGGTGTACGGCGATTTTTGGGCTCCCGATCCTGCCTGCTACTTGACCGACGAAGAAATTGGTTTCACCGAGGACCGTTAAACTGTGCCGTTGTTCAATGCCGGCACCATACAAAGGAGGTGCAAACGTGCGCTACCCCCACGTTAGACCCCGCCGCCTGCGTTCCAGCGCAAACATGCGCCGGCTGGTCCGGGAAAACCACTTACACCTGGAAGACTTAATTTACCCCTTTTTCGTCACTGAGGGCAGCGATGTAACCAAACCGGTTGCCTCAATGCCCGGCGTTTTTAACTTGTCCATAGACCGCTTGCTGGATGAAATTAAGGTGGTACATGAACTGGGCATCCCAGGCGTGATACTATTCGGCATCCCGGGCAGTAAAGACGCCGCCGGCACGCAGGCTTACGACGAAAACGGCATCGTCCAACGGGCGGTTCGCTCCGTCAAGGACAAGTTTCCCGACCTGCTAGTCATTACCGATGTGTGCCTTTGCGAGTACACTGATCACGGCCACTGCGGCATAGTGCGGGACGGTGAGGTGCTTAACGACCCCACCCTGGAACTACTGGCCCGCACCGCCGTTTCCCACGCCGCCAGCGGCGCCGATATCGTTGCCCCCTCGGACATGATGGACGGCAGGGTGCAGGCCATCAGGGATGCACTGGACGCCGAAGGGTTTACCAACGTTGCGATTATGTCCTACAGCGTCAAGTACGCTTCTGCTTATTACGGCCCCTTCCGCGAAGCCGCTTGTTCGGCTCCACAATTCGGAGACCGCAAAACTTACCAAATGGACCCGCCCAACGTGCGGGAGGCCTTGCGGGAAGCTGAACAGGACATTGCCGAGGGTGCCGACATCCTCATTGTCAAGCCGGCTTTGGCATATATGGATGTAATTGCCGCGGTCCGCAATGCTTTCCCGCACCCCGTGGCAGCCTATAATGTCAGCGGGGAATACGCCATGGTCAAGGCTGCGTCCCGCATGGGATGGATAGATGAGCAAAAAGTGGTGCTGGAAACGCTTACCGGTCTCAAAAGGGCCGGAGCGGATATTATCATAACATATCACGCCCCGGATGTAGCCCGCTGGATTACCGCCGGCGGCCAATGGTAGTAAGAATGGTAGTAAGGAGGAAAGAAATGCTGGTATCCTGGAACACGACAAATGCCTGCAATTTGTACTGCCGGCATTGCTATAGGGATTCCGGCGCCCAGGTAGAAAACGAGCTGGATACCGCCGAAGGCATGGAGTTAATTGACGAAATAGCCGGGGCGGGATTTAAGATCATGATTTTCAGCGGCGGGGAGCCGCTAATGCGGGAAGACATCTACGAACTGGTGAAATACGCAGCGCGTAAAGGGCTCAGGCCTGTTCTGGGTACCAACGGCACGTTAATCACTCCCGCCGCTGCCCGGGAGTTGAAAAAAGCAGGCGCCGCCGCCGTAGGTATCAGCCTGGACAGCTGCGACCCCGCGAAGCATGACTGGTTCCGTGCTTCGCCTGGTGCTTGGCAGGCGGCAGTCGATGGCATGCGGGCGTGCAGCGAAGCGAGCCTGCCCTTCCAAGTACACACCACCGTGCTGGAATGGAACAGCGGCGAAATGGAGGACCTGACGGACCTATCCGTTAAACTGGGAGCCAGGGCCCACCATATTTTTTTCATGGTCCCCACCGGCAGGGCAGCGAATATTGAAAGCGAATCACTGCGCGCGGAAGAGTACGAAGCATTGCTTAAACGTATTATTCTAAAACAGGCGCAGGTCGACATCGAGCTGAAACCAACCTGTGCACCGCAGTTTATGCGCATAGCCCGGCAAATGGGAGTCGACATGCGGTTCAGCCGCGGGTGCTTGGCGGGAACCGCCTACTGCATCATTAGCCCCACCGGTGAAGTACAGCCGTGCGCTTACCTGCCCATCAAGCTGGGCAGCGTGCGCCGGCAATCCTTCAGCGCCTTATGGCGGGAGAGCCCGGTGCTGCAAGAATTGCGCAGCATGCTTTATAGCGGCGGCTGCGGTACCTGCGAGTACAGAAAAATTTGCGGCGGGTGCAGGGCAAGGGCATATTATTATCACGGGGATTATATGGCCGAAGAACCGTGGTGTCTATATCACGGGAGAAAGGGATATTAGATGGGCATGGATAAAGTTGATAAGAAAATACTGCAGCTTATCCAAACCAATTTCCCCATTGTTTCCAAGCCCTTCCAGCAAATCGCTGAATCAGTCGGCGTCAGTGAAGAGGAAGTGCTGGCCCGCATCGGGGAAATGCAAAAAAAAGGCATCATCCGGCGGCTGGGCGGGCTTTTCGATTCCCGTAAAATGGGTTACACCGGCATTTTATGCGCCATGCGCGTGCCGCAGACAGACATAGACCGGGTATCCGCCATCGTAAACGCGTACCCCGGCGTAACCCACAATTACCTGCGCAACCACGACTATAATATGTGGTTCACCTTACTGGCAGAGTCAGAAAAAAAGTTAAATGAAGTGCTAAACGAAATAAAGTTAAAAACCGGCATAGATGATATTTTACAACTACCCGCCGTGAATGTTTTCAAAGTTCGCGTAAACTTTAACTTATCAGGGGTGCCTCAGCGGGATGTTGACTGAATTGGAAATAAAGATCGTGAAGGAGCTGCAATCCGGGTTGCCGCTGGTAAAAAGACCGTACCGGCAGATTGGGCAAAAGCTGGGCCTTTCCGAACAGCAGGTTATGGATAAAATTAAGGAAATGATCGAACGGGGTTTAATTCGCCGGTTCGGCGCGGCCCTGCGCCACCAGGACCTTGGTTATACTGCCAACGCCATGGTTGTATGGGACGTTCCGGAAGAGAGGGCCGTTACGGTGGGCAAGCAGATGGCGCGCTTCCGGGAAGTAACCCATTGCTACCAGCGCCCGCGTCGCCCCGGGTGGCCCTACACCATTTTTACAGTTTTGCACGGGCAAACCAGGCAGGAATGCGAGCGGGTGGCAGCTAAGATTGCCCGGGAAACAGGGGTACAAAATTATCAGCTTTTGTTTAGTACCAAGGAACTTAAGAAAAGCAGTATGGAGTATTTTATAGATTAAAAGCAGGCGGTGATGTAAATGCATAACGGTTTTGCTAGGTCTGCAAAACTGTACGAAAAAGCAACCCGTTTAATGCCGGGCGGCGTGAACAGTCCAGTGCGCGCCTTTAAATCCGTGAGCGCCACGCCGGTATTTATTACCAAAGGCGAGGGTGCATTGGTTTACGATGCCGACAGCAACGCGTATATCGATTACGTCGGCTCCTGGGGCCCGCTTATTCTGGGGCACAGGCACCCGGCGGTGATTTCCGCTCTCCGTGATTGCCTGGAAATGGGAACAAGTTTCGGAGCACCCACCGAGTTAGAAATAGAGCTGGCCGAGATCATACTGGACGCCCTGCCGTCCATGGACATGGTCAGGCTGGTCAATTCCGGAACCGAGGCGACCATGAGCGCCATTCGGTTGGCCCGAGCCTTCACGGGTCGCAATAAAATCGTTAAGTTTGCCGGCTGCTATCACGGACATGCCGATTATCTCTTGATTAAGGCAGGCTCCGGCGCGCTTACCCTGGGGGTTCCCACCAGCCCCGGCGTACCAGCCGCCTCAGCGGAACATACAATTAACGTTCCGTTTAACGACCTGGATTCTTTACAGCGCGTTTTCCAAGAAGCGGGCGGGGATATTGCGGCCGTCATCATCGAGCCGGTGCCCGGCAATATGGGCGTGGTTCCTCCCGCCCCGGGTTTCTTGTCGGGCGTCAGACAACTGACGCGCCAGCACGGCGCCCTGTTGATCTTTGATGAAGTAATGACCGGCTTTCGCGTGGCGTACGGCGGCGCCCAGGTTTTGTACAACATTGATCCCGACCTTACCTGCCTGGGCAAAATAATCGGCGGCGGGCTGCCGGTGGGCGCTTACGGGGGTAAGAAGGAAATCATGTCGCTGGTAGCCCCGTCTGGCCCCGTATACCAAGCCGGTACACTGTCGGGGAACCCCCTGGCGGTGACGGCGGGTATTGCCACCCTCAAAGTATTGCGACAACCCGGCACCTACGAAGAGCTGGAAGAAAAATCCGCACGGCTTGCTGCCGGGTTGCGGGAAGCCGCCGCAGCAGCGAAACTGCAGCTTACTTTCCACCGGGTGGGTTCCATGTTGTGCATCTTTTTCACAGGCAAGCCGGTAACCGACTATGATTCCGCCTGCAGTTCCGACACCGAGCAATTCAGCACGTTCTTTAAAACCATGCTGGAAAACGGCGTATACCTGGCCCCTTCCCAGTTTGAAGCGTCTTTCGTTTCCCTGGCGCATAACAAAGAACATATAGACAAGACGGTGGAAGCGGCTTACAAAGCCTTCAAAGCGGTAAAGGAGAGCGCAGGCTGATGTTAGCGGACAGCCTGCGCTAAAACCCCTAAAAATACCCGTTAAGGGTAAGATTATTTCAGGTCAGCAAAAGCCGTTTGACAATAATTAGCCAGAGGTGGTATAAATACTTATAGCATGTGAATAATATAA
>CAJYBN010000154.1 GCA_913064925.1 uncultured Peptococcaceae bacterium | reverse complement strand
GGCGAGAGAAATTGCGATAGCAGGTAGCCGTGTGCTCCATGGATTTCCACGCCGTCAAAACCGGCGTCCCTGACCCTCCGGGCCGCCTCTACAAAAGAGTTGATTATCTCCTCTACCTCATCTGTGCTGAGGGCACGTACATAATTGGGCTGCCCCATCATATCACTCAGCATGGGGTCGGGAATTTCTGAAGGGCCCACCGGCCTCCTCCCGCCAATTTTGCCCGGATCTGTTTGCCTTCCGCCGTGGGCTATCTGCAGCATGGCCCGGGCGCCATAGCTTTTGATGGCCGCTGCTAGTTCGTGCAGGCCGGTTATATGATGATCGCTCTGTACTCCCAGCTGGCATGCAGCAGCCTTGCTTTCTTTTTCATCTATGTAGCAGTACTCCACTATTATCAATCCGGCTCCGCCCCGGGCCCTTTCCACGTAATAAGCGATTAAAGAGTCGGTGACTTCGCCGTTTACGGTGGCCAGCCTGGTACACATGGGCGGCATGACCAGCCGGTTTTTAACTTCTATACGGCCGATTTTTATCGGCTGAAATATGTGTTTTAATTCAGTCACAAATATAACCCCCTCATTGGCTTATATTGTTTATTGTTTCCTGAAGGGTTAAAAAAAATTAAGGCCGGCAGCGCGTAAATTCGTGTAAATTATCGGGTTGTTAAAAAAATAAAAACCGGACTATTATCCGGTTGGTATTTTACACCGAGCCGGGGGTCAATGGCTCGGGGTTGGCCCGGCCGAGTTGAGCCTGGCATGGAGCTTAGCCGAGCTGTTTTTGTGTGTGCCAAAATGTTGCGCCGGCCTGGTTATATGGAAGCGATATTTCTCACCCCGGTAGGCTGCAATCCTGTATTCTACGGGATGACCTTCCACGGTATATACCACCGTGGTTATCTGTAATAAGGGGTGGCCAGGATTGACCTCCAAAATTTTAGCCGTTTTTTTGTCGGCGACAGTGGCTTCAAAGGATTGGGTTAACATGGAAGGGGTAACATGGCTGATTTCATTATATAAGTCGTAAGTGGAAAAAGATTGCTTTCTTTTGGCTTTTTGCTGGGCCAGTTCCATCATTTTTATGCCGATGTACTCCGGGAAATAGGAATTGTACACAACCAAAGGTTCATTATCTCCCAGACCCAACAGGCGCAAGTGAACGATATTGGCTTCCAACGGTATGGCCAGCAGGGTGGCCAGGTTGAAATCGGCCGGAATTATTTGGCTCTTCAGGTACTTCGTAGAAGGTTTGATCCCTTTCCGGCGCAGTGTTTCTGCAAAGGGGGTTACCTTCACCAGTTCCTGTTCCAGCCTGGGGTTGGCCACAAAGGTACCTTTGCCGTGGATCCTGTAAACCAGCCCTTCGTTTACCAGTTCCGCCAGCGCCTGCCGCACGGTAATCCTGCTGACCTTGTAGGTATCGCACATTTCTTTTTCAGACGGCAGTCGGTCGTTGGGCTGTAAATTGCCGTTTTGTATTTCTTTCTTAATTAATTCTTTCAACTGCAAATACAGAGGGGTGGACTTTTCCGGCGAGAGCATATCGTTCTCCCTTACTTAACATATTGCTTATTATAAAAATCGCATATAAACAATATAACATGATTATATTTTTATTGGCAATATTTTTGCTTGACTATTTTTATTGAAAAAAATGTGATAAACAGAAGGAGTTTTTCACGAAAAGTCGAATAGATGAAAAACATATTATAACATGTAATGAAGTAGTATGATTAACAAAACTAGTTGGGAGGTGATATTGTTCGGCTCCGGGCCTTTATTGGGGGATATTGCTGGCAGGGGATCGACGTTACGGGTTGAATTCACATATGCAGTGTTCAGCTTATGAAAATTGGTATAACAACTAATTCCCAAGCGGTAAAGGAGAAGGGAAAATGGATAGACCGGAATTACTTAAAATAGGTGAACAAATCGACCAAATGATTACACTGGATATTGCCGCCAGGGGGGTCATTAAAATTCTTTATCCCTATGCACGGGAGAAAGCCGGCAAGCCCTTAGCGCTGGCGGCTGCGCAACTGCTGTCTGAACGAGTAGGGCCGGGGGATGCGGTGTTTATAGCTACGGGGTGGCCCGACAGGCCGCACATAACGCCGGAAATTGCCGAAACGGACGGACCCCCGGGAGCGGCCGCGCTTGCCCTGGCTTTACACAAGGGCCTGCGTGCAGTTCCCATCATCTTTATAGAAGATAATTTGGTTGGGGCTATGGCTAAAGTTATGGAAGGGGCGGGCCTGAGGGTCCTGTCTCCCGAGGAGGCTCTGGCAGCTGCCGGCTCGCACGCGCCCATACACGCCGCAGCGGTGCTCGCCCTGCCGACGGATGTTAAGGAAGCAAAGCGTTATGCAGAAGAGGTTTGCGCCAAGTACAGGCCCTCCGGCGTGGTGGTAATAGAAAAAGGCGGCATGAATGATAAAGGATATATCCACACCAGCCGAGGCGCGGAAACAACCGAGCATATGGCCAAGGCGGACATGCTTGTGGAAACTGCTGCCGCCAGGGGCATTGCTTCCATTGGTATAGGTGACGGGGGCAACGAAGTGGGTATGGGAGTGATACGGGAAGCCATTGAAGAGCACATTCCCTACGGAAAGCAATGCCTGTGCGGGTGCGGTGGCGGCATAGCTCCCTCGCGGGTAACCGATGTGTTAGTGACGGCGTCAATATCCAACTGGGGTGCGTACGGGGTTGCCGCGGCACTGGCTGCCGTGCTGAAAGAACCGGAAGTAATGCATGACCAGGATCTGGAGGAAAGGATATTGTGGCGTTGTGCCGACGCCAGGTTCATAGACGGGATAACCGGCTACGTAGCTCCCAGCGCCGACGGGCTGCCGGCTCCGGTACACCGGGCATTTGTCCGAATGTTGAGGGAACTGGTGGTGCAATGGCTAAAAGCGGAAACTAAGAAAAAGGCTTAAAAAGATGCAAAGGGGGTGTTTGCTTAATTCCCTAAATTAACGGCGATGTATTTAAACCGTTTATAAATTTACAGGAGGTGTAGAATTTGAAATCAAAACATCGCGGTTTTATGGCGACGGTGGCGCTGGTTTTGGCACTCACCGTGACGGTGTTTTTAGGGGGCTGCGGTGGAGGTGGCGGCAGCGATCAAGCGGCCCAGGACCAGCAGGGGGAACAGGTAAAGGAAATAACCATCAAGCTGGCCCACGAGTCACCGGCCACACACGCCAAGGGAGTATGGGCTGAGAATTTTAAGAAGGTAGTGGAAGAGAAAAGCGGCGGTAAAATCAAGGTTGACTTATACCACCAAGGACAGCTTTATTCCTCACCCAAGGCCGCCCTGGAAGCGGTGCGCAACGGCGTCATTCAAATGAGTATAGCCAGCACCGGTTACATGTCAGGTGTCGTACCGGAATTTGAAGTATTCGACCTGCCCATGCTTTTCCCCAATTCCGAGACGTTTTATAAGTTCCAGGACGGTGAAATAGGCCGGGAACTGCTGCAAAAGGTGGAAGCAAAGGGCTACAAAGGGTTAGGTTATATTTCCAACGTGCCGCTGGATGCGTTTACTAAGGAGCCGCTGGTGGAAATATCCGACTTTAATGGTAAAAACCTGCGGGTGCACAGCGCCGCCCTGGAACTTAGCGTGAAGGCGCTTGGCGGCAACCCCATTTCCATGGCCGCCAGCGAGGTATACATGGCCATGGAGCAGGGCATGGTGGACGGCTTATTTACCACGGTTACTTACGCCGCTCCCAACAAGTTTTATGAAGTGGCTCCGCACATGACCAAGGCACGGATCAGCGCCATCGCCTATCCCGTGGTCATGGGCCTGAACTTCTGGAACGGCCTTTCCGAGCAACAACAGCAAATCATCCGGGAATCGGTTGACGAAGCCATTCAAATGAACCGTGATGAGCTGGCCAAACTTGAGGAAAAGTCCATTAAAATCCTTACAGAAGGCGGCATCCAGGTTCACGAGCTGACTCCGGAACAGCGCCAGGCTTGGGTGGATAAACTGTCCGTGGTTTACGACGAAATAAGTGAACGGGTAGGGAAGGACATCATTGAAAGAACACAAGAATTTGTAACCAACAACAGCTAAAATGCGGCAAGGCCTTGTCCCGGTACATGAACCTACTCGGGTCAAGGCCTTGCTATCATCACCGATATGAAAGGTGGGGAAAAATGCCTGCCACTGCTGGAAAAGATGAGTATAGAACGTTGAAAGTCGAGCAGCGCTGGGACGCCGTTTTATCCAACGTTGAAAAATATATCAGCGGTATATTCCTGGGAATTGCCACCTTGCTGGTTGTAGTGGCGGTAATTTTACGCTTCTGTTTCGGATACTCCTCCTCCATTATTGAAGAAGCCGTGCGCTACCTGATAATTTGGAGCGTATTTGTAGGCGGCAGCCTGGCTTTGAAAAACAACGTGCATATTACGGTGGACATTTTGACCATCAGGCTGCCCGTGAGAACCAGGCTGGTGCTGCAGACGTTCGCCTACCTGGCCGGGATAGCCTACTGTATTTTGCTTGCCGTCAAGGGCATGCAGCTGGTGCACAATTCCATACTTATCGACGAGCGCACGACGTCGGCCTGGCGCTTGCCCATGTTTATACCGCGCCTGGCGGTTCCCGTGGGAGCCATGCTTTTTATCGTCAGGTTTGCCCAAAAGGCAATGGAAAACATTAATGCTTTACGCTGCGGGGATTGGGCCGGAGAGGAGATGGAGCAGCGGTGACGGTACTAGCTATTGGAACGCTGATAGTGCTTTTATTGTGTGGGTTACCCATTGCCTTTGCTCTCGGCCTGGCCGGGCTTATAACCTTGTACTTAATGATGGGCGGGGAGGTATTGCTGGCTATCCCCCAAATGTCCTTTGTCAGTATAGATAGTTTCATTCTTATGGCCATACCGTTTTTTATTCTGGCGGCCGAGATAATGGTGGCCGGGGGTGTGACCAAGCACCTGATACACGGGTTTGACGTGCTTATCGGTCACTTGAAGGGCGGCCTGGCGGCAGTGGGCGTTTTCGCCTGCATGTTTTTCGCTGCTGTTTCCGGTTCCAGTTCAGCCACGGCGGTGGCCGTAGGTTCCATCATCATCCCGGAAATGATTAAAAGGGGTTACAATAAAAAATACACCATGGGTCTTATCGGTGTGGCCGGGGGGCTTGGTATTTTGATTCCCCCCAGCATCCCGCTGATTGTGTATGGTACAGTGGCCGAGCAGTCGGTGGGCAAGCTGTTTATGGCCGGCATCCTGCCCGGCATTGTGCTTAGCATGTCCTTGCTGCTCATGGCGCTGTTTTTGATGAGGAAAGACAAGCTGGTCAGGCAGGAAAGGGCCAGCTGGCCCGAAATTAAAAAGGGGCTACAAAAAGCCAGCTGGGTTATGGTGCTCCCGGTGATTATCGCCGGCGGGATATACGGTGGCATTTTCACGCCGACGGAAGCCGCGGCGGTTTCCGTAGCCTACGCTTTATTTTGTGCCTTGTTCGTCTACAAGGGGATAAGGATTAGAGACTTGATTGACATCTTGGCCGAATCAGCGGGCAAGACGTCCATGATCCTGCTTATTATCGGCGGCGCTACCGTTTTCGGATATATGCTGACAATACTGCACATCCCGCAAAATATCACTGCAGCAGTGCTGGACAGCAACGTCACCAAGGTGGTATTTCTGCTTATCGTAAACGCTACACTGCTGGCGCTGGGCTGCTTTATTGACATAGTTTCCATATTACTGCTCACCTCGCCCATATTCATACCCATTATGTATGAAATGGGTATTAACCCTATCCATTTTGCTATCATTTTTGTCATGAACATGGAACTGGCCTTGATTACGCCCCCGCTGGGCATGAACCTGTTTATCGTCAGCGGCATTTTGAAGGAACCCATTCAAAGGGTATTGTGGGGCACGCTGCCATTTGCCTTGGTTATGTTGATTAACTTGCTTTTGGTCACCTATGTTCCCTGGCTGAGCATAGGTATCCTGGGTATCAAATGAGGAATACGGGGTTTTGCTTATGCAAGTTGTTCTCACTTTGACCATTGGCTTATGCGGCGGGCTGGCGGCCGTTTTGGCTATAAAAAAATTTGCTTACACAGCAGGATAAACGGTTGCGTGTAACGAATGTGGTTATAACGTGTTATAACAATGACAACAAGGAGGAGGACCTTATGGCAAAAAAAGAGTTAAAGTTTCTATGTCCCAACGGCCATTTGGGCTTTGCGCCAATAAAAACCGGTAGCTTTTACCGAGGTGTGGCCACAAATCCGGACTTCATTTTGGCTGACTCGGGCAGCGACGATATCGGCCCGGTTCCCCTGGGTGCTGATATATGCGCCAGCCCGCTGGAGTGGCAAAAGCACGACCTGGAAGTGATGCTGGTGGAGTCCCGCAAGCTGGGTGTGCCGATGATCATCGGTTCCGCCGGCGACACGGGAACCAACAGCCGGGTGGACTTGTACGTGGATATTATCAAGGAGCTTGCCGCCAAGCACAAAATACCTCCTTTTAAACTTGGCTATTTTTACTCAGAAGTGGATAAGGATTACCTTAAGCAGAAAATAGAGTCCGGTAAAGTGATCAAGGGGTTAGACGGGCGGTCCGACCTAACTCTCGAGGACATTGAGCGCACCGATCGGGTAGTAGCGGTGGCAGGAGTGCACCCCTACATAAAATTGCTGGACATGGGGGCCGATGTCATCATAGGCGGGCGTTCCAGCGACTGCGTAATTTTTGCCGCTCCAGCGCTGCGGGCCGGTTTTCCCGAAGCTCTGTGCTATTACCTGGGCAAAGTTATGGAATGCGCTTCTTTTTGCTGTGAG
>CAJYBN010000153.1 GCA_913064925.1 uncultured Peptococcaceae bacterium | reverse complement strand
ATGCATTTAATCATGTAAATTAAACCGGAATAATAAAAATTTGATTTTCTGGGTAACGAAATATAACATGCTTATGAAACAATAATCCTTAATCGGTCGAATAAACTGAAAGATAAAGATTGTGTGCAATGTGGTCCATTATAAAAATTAGCATGTTCCTGTAACGTGGCCTTACGCGGTTTCTCTCGTGTTTTTCGCTCTCTATTGATTCAAAATGCCTCAAATGTTTTTAAAAATTCCGGGAGAAAAGGGATATCATTTTTTTATTCCCGCCGCCCTCATGGCCATTTGCTTATACTTTTTAACGGGGGCTTCATGCAAAATCATCCTGGTCTGGGCGGCTTGGGACCCCTCGGCGTGAACGGTAGTTACTTCATGCATGGCGGATTCGTGGGAGCATGCTTCCCTAATGGCAAGGTAAACCGCTCTCAACCGTTCTTCGGTAGTATATTTCTCTGAACCGCCCAAGTAATATTCAAGATAATCATGAATCTCGGGATTGTCCCAATCCTTTTTGGTCGGCACGGTAGCAATAATTCCGCCGGAAATGTCTTGAACCATCTTAATAATTTCATGATAATTGCTGGCGAAATGCAGTTTGGCCATATTGGTAATAAGCGGGTTTGGTACCGCAACATCATCATACATGACTAGATCGTTAATCGCGGCGTTGGTCAGGGCACGGAGAGTTTCCACGTAAGCAGTGATACGAGCTAGTTTATTTCGGATATGCTCCACCTTTTCCAGACCATTGACTTCAACCATAAGAAATGCAGTACCGGCCAATGTTTCTACCGAGGGGACCTTATAGCTGATAGCGGTAAAACGGTGGTATGTAGCGAAAGTATAGGTCAAAAGCATGGAATATTGCCACTCGCCGCACAAAAAGACCCGCTCCCAGGGGATAAATACATTGTCAAAAACAATCATGGCCTCAGTCAGCCCACGGTACGGACGCTCGGGGTGAAACTCGTAGTCCGTCCAGGAACCGCGGGAAGGCCTGGCGATAAAAGTAATCCCTTTTGTGTTGGCCGGTACCGCAAAACTAACCGCATAATCCGCTTCATCCTCACGCATTTGCCGGGTCGGCACAACAATAATCTCATTGGCCACCGGTGCACTGGTAATGTGGATTTTTGCTCCTTTAACGATAATGCCGTCCTTGTTTTTGTCCACCACGTGCAGGTAATAATCCGGATGTTTTTGTTTGGAAGGGCTCTTGGAACGGTCGCCCTTCACATCGGTTATGGCACCGCACAGGGCAAGGTCATGCTTGCGGATATATTCAAAATAATTACGGGCGTTCTCCTGGTATTCCTGTTTGCCCATCTGTTTTGCCACTGCAACAACAGCATTCAAACAATCGGTGCCGATATCTTTACCAAACGGGAGGCCGCCGGTTAATTCGATGGATCGTTGGATCATTTTTGTACGGTAGGCAAGGTCATTACTATTTCTTGGCGTGATAAAAAACCGGTTGATCGGTTCTCCCGTTTCGGGATGCGGGGCCGTGAAAAGGTTGCGGATTTCCGGGTCCTCATGCGCAGTAAGTGCATAGCCTTGCGCTACCGTCTCCACCGCAACCCCTAGAATCCGGTGTTTAGTAACATCCTCTACTTTTTCTCCCAAAATGTACACATTACGACCGTCCCGAAGGCTTTCCTTGTATTCTTCCACAGTACGAATTCCCATTTTTACACTCCTCCATAAAATATTTCATAAATTGCTGGTTATATTTTTAAGCAAGACTTATACCAGTTGTTTCTTCAAATGCCAAAAATGTGTTACATGGCCAATAGCTCTAAAAATCAGAAAGCATATTAAATACTAAGAAAACACATTTCAATTTTGCATTGCACAAACACGCAAATTAGCATTGCAATGCTTTCTAAACACATCTCCCATTCCCCGGTACTAGATTCGCAATCGCGGCACACTTAAAGGGTCAGAACACCTCTATTTATTTCATCGAAAAAATTGGCATCCTTGAAAGAACAAGCAAAGACGTGCGCTTAAAATTCAACTGGGTTGTCTATACTGCAAAGCTTGACCCGCGCCCGGGTGTTAATTGCCTAATATATTTGCTTATCTTTACCTTTTAATCCAAATTATCCAAAAACCTTTTCTTTTTATTACCTGATATGTTGACGCCAATGCCAGTCGCGTGATAAATTAAAACAAACTGGTTCGACCAATCAACCATTGAATCAATTGGGTGGTTTTTAACCATGCTGCAGCGCATTAAAAAGAAAAACCTGTACGAAGAAATAGCCGTGCAGATCATCAAGCATATTACGGACGGTCATTACCGCCCGGGCCAGAAACTGCCGGGCGAGCGGGATCTAGCCGTTCAACTGGGGGTTAACCGCGCGTCGCTGCGTGAGGCCTTGCGGGTTTTGGAATTCATGCGCGTCGTGGAAAAAAAAGTGGGAGAAGGCGTTTTCGTGCGGGACCCCGCCAGGGAATGCAGCTTGGAAGCCATCATTTTTCGCTTCTTGGCCGAAGACGGCCTGGACAGGGAGTCCATGCAGGGCGCCTGCGAAGCCATTATCATTGTGGAGTCCAACATGGCCAGGCTGGCCGCCCGCCGCGCCGCCGGGCCCGACCTGGACCGGCTCCATAACCTGCTGCAAAAAATGTCGCCTCTTCCCGGCGACGCCGAAACATTCACCGACCTGGATCACCAGTTCCACCAGCTGGTCGGGCAGATGGGCAGAAGCCCGGTGCTCTTTGCGGTAGCCTCTACCATGTGGATCATTATGAAACGGTATGCCGGCATCCTGCACCGTTCCCCGGAACGCAGGCAAAAATGCGCCGACGGGCACAGGCTTATCACCGCGGCCATAGCAGCCGGCGATGAGGACAGAGCTTACCGGGAAATGGAACGGCACTTGAAAGGCGCGGTGGACGTCCTGCTGGGCGGAGCGGCCGCGGCAAAGTAGTACAGCGGGCCCCTGCGGGAAAGCGAGCCCGTGCCGTTAAAAGGCCCCAAGATTAACCAGTGTATCGGAGGTTTGTAATAATGACCGGGATGGTCAAAACAAGCAAGGAAAAGGAACAACTGAACCTGCTGCTTGAAGAAGCCGCCTTAAGCGGCAGGGAGGCGGCCGGCCGCTATCCCGGGCGGCGGTTTTTCGGGTATTTTTGCAGCTACTGGCCGGAAGAGCTGGTTTTGGCAGCAGGGCTTGAGCCGCTCCGCATGCTGCCCGCTTCTTCCCGCGGTGCCCCGGCGGCGCTGCCCGTTTATTGCTGCTCGCTAGCCAAGGACACCTTGTCGCTGGCCGCAGAGGGTAAGTTCAACAACCTGGCCGGCGTCGGTTTCGCCCATACCTGCGACACCATGCAGTGCCTGGGCGGCATATGGGGGGAAACCGCCGGGCAGGCCGTCACCTTGGTGTTGGTGCCGCCCGTCAGGCTGGATGCACCGGGCGCGCTGGCATATTTTAAAGCAGAGCTAGCTGCTCTACTGCAGCGCCTGGCCGGCCTGACGGGACACCAGCCCGGCGGGGAAGACCTGCACCGGGCATTGGCGCTTTGCGAGCACATTCGCCGGCTGGCGGCCCGGCTGGACGAGATGCGCTCGCTGCTCCCCTCGCCGCTGGTGGCGGCTCTGCTGCGGGCGGGCCAGGTAATGCCCCGTGCAGATTTCGCCCGGGCGTTGGAAACAGCCCTGCCGGCTCTGCAGGAACAAGCGGCCGACCCGGGCGACAAGCGGCGCGTCCTGGTGAGCGGCGCCGTGCTGGAAAACGACGACCTTTTCCGTTCCATCGAGGAACTGGGCGGCCGGGTGGTGGCCGACGACACATGCACCGGCTACCGCCACTTTACAGGTTCATATGCCGGCGGAAAAGATGACCCGCTGGCAGCAATCGCCCGCCGCTACATCGCCATGCCCCCCTGCCCCTGCCGGCACCGCGGGCTCGATGCCCGCCCCGATCACCTGGAGAAGCTGGCGCGGGCAAGACAGGCCCACGGCGTAATACTGGTCACCCGCAAGTACTGCGAGCCGCACGCCTGGGATGCCGTGCCGCTTTCGCAGCGCCTGCGCGGTGCGGGACTACACGTGTTGGTGTTGGAATTGGAAGGGGCGGAAATTGGCGGGCAGGAACGCACGAGACTGCAGGCTTTCCTGGAGAGCTTCTAGTTCGGGTGCGAAAGGAGAAACAAGCATGGCCGAAAACCGCAAGTACCTACCGCTGGCCAGCACGCGCCGGCTGGAAAAACTAATGACCCGCTACTACTTTTTGACCCGTTACCACCGTTTTTGGGGCAAGCCCTTGCGGCGCCCGCTGGCCTGGGTAACCAGCGGCGCGCCCGTGGAACTGCTGCGGGCTTTTCGCATTCACCCGGTATATCCCGAGAATTACGGCGCCATATGCGGTACCAGGCGGGTTTCCGCCCAGCTGTGCCAGGTGGCCGAAGCCGCCGGGTACTCGCAGGATCTTTGCTCTTACGCGCGCTCGCACATCGGGTCCATCCTGCGCCCCGAGCTGGCACCCATGGGCGGCCTGCCCAAGCCCGATTTGCTGGTGGCCTGCAACAATATTTGCGGTACCGTGCTGAAGTGGTATGAAGCGCTGGCCCGCATTTTCCGGGTGCCGCTATTGGTCCTGGACACGCCGTTTTTGCCGGGGGAACTAACCGAAAGCGCCAAATCATACGTATTGGAGCAGCTCAAGCACATGGCCGACTTTTTGGCGCACTTTACCGGGCGCCGGCTGGACCGCCGGGAACTGGAACGCCATATGGCCTTAAGCAAGGAAACGGTAAACCTGTGGAAGGAAATACGGGGCTTTTGCCGGGCCAAGCCTTCGCCCCTGAACGCGCCCGACCTGTTCATTCACATGGCCCCCATCGTTGTTCTGCGGGGCACGCCCCAGGCCGTGCATTATTACCGCCTGCTCAGAAACGAGGTCAACAGCAGAGTACAGCAGGGACAGGGAGCCGTGCCCGGAGAAAAAATCCGCCTGGTCTGGGACAATATCGCTATTTGGTACCGCATTTTCGGCTTTTTCCAAATGTTTTCCGAACGGGGTGCCTGCTTTGTCACCGATACCTACAGCGGGGGATGGGTCATGGAACTCACGGAAGGCGATCCCCTGGAAAGCCTGGCCGCTACTTACACGGAAATATTCCTCAACCGCTCGCCGGAATTCCGGGCCCGGCAAATGATCGAACTTATTAAGGATTATAATGCCGACGGCTTCGTTATGCATTCCAACCGCTCCTGCAAACCGTACTCGCTGGTGCAGGAAGTTATCCGCCGGCGGGTAATGCAGGAAACGGGGGTTCCCGGCCTGGTGGTGGAAGCGGACATGGCCGACCAGCGCGTTTTCGCCGAGGAGCCCGTGCGCAACCGGGTACAGGCGTTTTTGGAAACGCTCAGCGACATATAACGGAGGTGGCATTTTGTTGAACAAGTATTACCTGGGCATAGACATCGGCTCACTGACCACAAAGGTAGTTCTGGTGGACGATACCGGCGCCGTAGCAGCCCGGGCTGCGGACAGGTCCGGTTACAGCGGTCGCCGCGTGGCCGAACGCCTGGTGGAAGAAATACTAAAGGAAAAAGGATTGGATAAAAAGGATATCTCCGCCACTGTAGCCACCGGTTACGGCCGGGTAACCTTCCCCGCCGACCGGGAAATATCCGAGATCACCTGTCAGGCCAGGGGCATCGCCCACTTATTTCCCGCGGCCCGAACGGTCATCGACATCGGCGGCCAGGACAGTAAAGTGATAAAACTGCTGCCGGGCGGCAAAGTGGCCGACTTTGCCATGAACGACAAGTGCGCCGCAGGAACCGGGCGTTTCTTGGAAGTCATGGCCGGCGCTCTGGAAGTGCGGGTGGAAGACCTGGACGACTTGGCCGCCCAATCCGGAGAAAGCTGCCCCATATCTTCCATTTGCACCGTCTTTGCCGAGTCCGAAGTCATATCGCACATCGCGGCAGGCAGGCAAAAAGCCGACATAGTTGCCGGCGTTTGCGCATCCGTGGCCGCCAGGGTGGCTTCGCTGGCCTCGCGTACCGGGTTGGAACCAGAAGTTGTTTTCACCGGCGGCGTTGCCCGTAATAAAGGCGTAGTCAACGCCCTGGCCGAGCACTTGCGTTGCCGGCTGCTGGTTCCGGAGGAGCCGGAGGTTACCGCTGCCCTGGGCGCCGCTCTGCTGGCCGGGAACATCAAGGTTTAAGGGGGCGTTCCCACCAGCTGCCGCGGCCGAACAGCAGCCGCCAGCTGCACCCACGGGCTCGCCGCCGCTAAATGCGGCTGTATTCGCGCTTCAGAAAATCAGCCAGCTGGTTGGCCACTCCCGGCGGGTCGGTTATCCGCTCGTTGGGCAGGAAAAGGGAAACGCGTCTTTCGTCCAAATCCAGCTTGTCCATTATCAGCCCGCTCAACCCGCGGGTTTTTTTATCTATTTCCATAACCAGCCGCACCCCCTCGGGCTGGACAATGTAGACGACTTCCAGCTCGTCCAATTGCCCGCGCATAAAACCGGCCGGCCTGTACTCAAACTGCTGCCAGCGGCCGTTATACTCCCCGGTACCGCGCTGGCGGCGAAACCCCAGTTCCTTTTCCAGCGCCCGCATCACCGTTTCCTGGCGCGGGCCGGGAAGTATTTCCACCGGGTCGCGGTCCTTGGCGTCAACAGCCGCGCTGATGTCGGCAGTAGTAGCCAGGTACAGGCGCGTGGGGCCTGCGGTTACCGGCACATTTTCCGGCAGCTCGTACCTGACCGGGATTTCCCGCCCCTGCTCCCCCGCGCGCACCACGAACTCACCGGCAATGACAGCCCGGTCCAACACTGCGACGATATTTTTGCGTTCGTCCTCGTCGCCGTAGCTGGATTGCACGACCAGATGAA
>CAJYBN010000152.1 GCA_913064925.1 uncultured Peptococcaceae bacterium | reverse complement strand
ATATTTGATGCGGTATTAAGTCAATTATCACGCGGCTTTTAGAGGCTGATTATTTATATTCGGGACTACAATTTTACGAATTGAACCTCAGGATCCTTGATACAGATGCGGTTGGTAAATTATGTCGCTAAACTCGGGTTTTAAATTTATTTTCCCACTCATCCCGTAAAATGCCCATAATGATAACGTCGTGGTACGCGCCGTTTTTGTACCTGGCTTTTCTTAAAAGTCCTTCCTCAACAAAACCGCACGCCTGGTAACATTTTATTGCTTTTTCGTTATATTGCACAGTATCAAGGTAAATTCTTTGCAAGTTAAGTTCGTGAAAGCCATAACGAAGCAAGGCGTTTACGGTATCCCTGCCAAACGCTTGGTTCCAATAATTCTTTTCCCCAATAATGACAAAAAGTTCTGCGTTTCTGTTGACAAAATCTATTTTGGCCAATCCCGTATGGCCAATGGATTTCCCCGAAGCTGAATCAATAATTAAAAAGTTGCGCTCACTCTGATTAAATTTAACCGTTTCATACCATTTTTTTATTATTTCTCGAGATTCGTGTACATTGACCAGCGTTGCCGCAACTTCAGGATCATTTCTCCATTTCCAAATAAGTTCCAGGTTCGTTTCTTCCAGCGGAACAAGTATTATTTTGCCGAACTTTATCATAGAATGTCACGCTTTCATGTATTATGTTTGATTATTTGGAAAAAATTTTAAAATTTCAAATAATAGGTTTGTTTCTCGGTGTTATAATAGTACCAATGTATTTTTCTGTATAAATCATTTTTTTCCTCGTTTTATTAAGAGATAAAAAAAAGAAAAAGTAACCAGGGAAATGCTATTAAATAAAAAATCGACTAAAATTTTTTGCAATTGGTAAAATATACCTTGATAAGAACTAATGGCCATGATATAATGTCTAAAATTCTATTATCTCAAATTTTATATACTTTGAGTAGTATTTTTCAAAAATATTTTGTAAAATGCTAAGTTAAAAATTCCCAAACCGTTCCGTTTAATCAATTATTTTGACAACTAGAGTAAAGGTTGGGGATACTCCCGCCGCAATGGGAGGCAACTTATTTGAATTTACATAAATTAATTTTTAATACATATTTTGGTGGGGTTTCGTTACTAGGTTTATCAATTTTTTTCTTTCATCTATTAAAATTTGATTTTAATTTAATTTATTTATATATATTGTGGACGGCCATATTTGTAATTATAGAACTGCGGCCGGTTTCCCTGGATGTAAAAGGCCAAGTATCGCTGGCGTTTGCACTAATTTTAGCCATTTTAATGATTTACGGCACTTCTTTTAGTATCATTGTATCGGCCGTTGGTACCGCTCTGGCTGATATTATCGGCAAGCGGGGTTGGCAGAAAGTAATTTTCAACTCATCTCAATATTCCATCAGCTTGCTGGCTGCGGGTACTGTTTATGAAAAATTTATATCTGCTTCCGTCCAATTTAATGTAATTGATGAGCATATTCTACCGTTTATTTTTGCTGCTACAACAATTGTTGTTATTAACTTTCTTCTTGTAGCTATTATTGTATCTCTCTCTTACCGGATGCCCCTGCTGGACGTCATCAAGATGGACGTGGGGATGATTGCTTTATTCCTTGTTTCTCTGGCTCCGATGAGCCTGCTGATGGCTATTTTATATACCAACAAACCCTGGAGTATCATATTGATCCTTCCGCCGCTAGCCCTGGCCCATAACGGCTTTGAGAATTATTTAAAACTGCGCAAACAGACCAGGTCAACTATGGAGCTTTTAGCTGACGCGGTGGATAAGCGTGATCCCTATACGGCTAGCCATTCAGCAAGAGTAGCCGGTTATGCTCAAAAAATTGCCAAGGAGATGGGCTTGCCCTACCAACAAATTGAAGATATATCCATGGCAGGAAGGGTTCACGATTTAGGAAAAATTGGCGTCAAGGATTTTATTTTACAGAAAAACGGTCGATTAACGGAAGAAGAATATAAGGAAATGCAATCACATCCACAGACCGGCTATAATATACTTTCGCCCTTGAAAATGTATAAGGACGTGTTGTTATTCGTTCTTTATCATCACGAACGAATTGACGGTAAGGGTTATCCTTACGGGTTGGATGCCAAGCGAATCCCGCTGGGCGCGCGGATACTTGCAGTAGCTGATTGTTTTGACGCTATGACAACGGATCGCCCTTATCGGAAGGCCATGAGCGCAGAAGAGGCATTTAAGGAACTTATTAATAACAGCGGAAGTCAATTTGACCCAGGTGTGGTACAAGCTTTTATTCGTATCTGGGAAAAGGAGCAGCAACAGCAATACGGGGAGAGTTAAATGTTTTTTATTCTAGTGATAGTACTGGTCGCCTTAATTGTGCTGGCAACGGGAGGTAGTCTTGCTAATTTAAAAAATTGCCGATTTAAATTTCCGTGGCTGGTTATAATTGCTGCATGTCTTAAAATTATTAGCATTTCTAATATTTTAGTCTTTTCTGATTATTATGCATCGTATTTTCGTATAGCATCTTTGATTTTGGTCATCCTGTTTCTAGTTTTCAACTTTTCCTTACGTGGTATGCCTTTGATAGCGCTGGGTTTTGCTTGTAACGCTGCAGTTATCATGTTGAACGGTGGCAATATGCCGGTTGCGGCAGAGTATGCTGAGCTGGTTGCTACCGGCGCGGACCTGCAAAAACTGCTGGCGGGTTTGCCGGTCGACAGTTTTATTTTAACTTCCGCCGGCACAAAACTGACCTTTTTGGGAGACATATTTAAAATGCCGGATTGGGTGCCTGTGTCAAAGCTTTTTAGTATCGGTGACGTCTTTGCCACCATAGGGGGAATTGTTTTTGTTGTTTATTATTTGAAATTTAGTAATAATAAAAAATATAAGTGAGAGGGGGTCGGACAGATGCGCCGCTTTATATATCCCGCCTTGGTGATAGCTTCATTGTTGATGAGCAGCCTGGCTATGTGCAGGTGGTAGTTCAATTAATTATAAGCATATATTACATTATATGACCCCGACGTATGCGCGGGGTCTTTTTAGTTGATATTACAACCATGATTTCAGCTTGTATTTGTCCAGTATGGTAACCCGGCCTTTGTTGATCACTATGGCCTTCTGGCGCTTAAAGTCGTTGAGAATGCGGTTGGCGGTTTCCCGGGAAGTGCCGATTAAGTTGGCCAGGTCCTGGTTTGTAAGGGAGATGTCGATTTCAATGCCCTTGTCCGTTTTGATGCCTTGTTCGCCGGCCAGGAACAGGAGCATGCTGGCAGCGCGCCGGGTGGTATCCAATAAAGCCAGTTCAATAAGCTGCTGTTGTGATATGCGCAGGCGCCGGGACATGATCTTCAGAAGGGCCAGGGCAATGCCGGGATTGTTGTTGATGATTCTTTCCATGTCTACGTTGCGGATCATGCCCAGGGTGGAGTCTTCCACTACTTCGGCAGTGGCGGGGTATGTGCCGCCGTCAAACATTACCACCTCGGCAAAGACTTCGCCGGGGTTAATAAAGTGCAAAATGTGCTCGCGCCCGTCGCTGGTCTGCTTGGTGACTTTTACCCTGCCGGATTTTACGAAAAATACTGCTTCGCCGGGCTCACCCTCCATGAAAATGATGCGCCCCTTGCGGTAAAACCGTTCCAGTATCACCTTTTCCACTTCTGCCAGCTGCTGGTCGTCCAGGTAGGCAAACAAGGGGATTTTTTTTAAGAGTTCCAGGTTTTCCGCCATGGCCTGCTCCTTAACCAAGTGTTATTTCCGTCTATCAAATATGCCGGTGTCTATCTTAAAATTAAATTATAGCATAAAAATAAAAACGGCCGGGCGTTACCCGGCCTTAACCAAGCTGAAAAATTCATTGCCCAGCTTGGTGATGCTGCATATCTTGCTTTTGCCTTCCGTGGATATTTCCACCAGGCCCAGGGCGTAAAGCTGCATGATGATGTGGTCCAGCACGGCCCGTTTGACGCGGGCGGTGAGGGAGAGTTCCTCCTTGTTCATGCTGCCCTGTTCCAGCAATACCTGCAATACCCTTTCTGCTTCTTCCGGCAGTCTTTCGTTGGCCTTACGCAAGTAATCGGACAAACTGGTTGTTGATACCATTACTTCCTCTTACCTCCTATTTAATTAACTTTGCTAATAGTATGCGCATTTTTTGCTTGATTAATAAGTCAAAAACCCGGTCGAAAATTTTATTCGACCGGGCTTAATAAAACCATTATCGCATCCGGGGTTATGAGCCGCGCTTACTCCAGGCTTTCACCGAGCAATTCGCTGATATCCTTTACGGCCATGGTTTCATCTTTGTCGATGTTTTTCAAGCTGTCTTCCAGCATGACGATGCAGTAGGGGCAGGCAGTTACCAGCAGATCAGCCCCTTTGGCCATGGCTTCTTTAACTTTAACGTCGGAAAAGCGCAGTCCCGCTTCGGTTTCCATCCAGATGCGGGCGCCGCCGCCGCTGCAGCACATGCTGTCGTCCTTGATCTTGTCAAATTCTATAAACTGCACTTCCGGGATGGCGGACAGCAGCTCGCGGGGCGCTTCGAACACCTTGCTGTGCCTGCCCAGGTAGCAGGGCTCGTGGTAAATCACTTTTTTGCCCGGGCCCTTGGCGGGCTTCAGTTTGCCTTCTTTAAGCAGCTCGGCGAAAAGCTGGGTGTAGTGCACCACTTCGAACTCGCCGCCGAACTCGGGGTACTCGTTCTTAAACACGTAGTAGCAATGGGGCGAGGTGGTGATTATCTTTTTGACGCCCTTGCTGTTGAACAAGTCTATGTTATGTTGAGCCAGGTTGCTGAATTCTTCCTCGGCGCCAATTTTGCGAATGGCCTCCCCGCAGCATTTTTCCTCGTTGCCGATGATGCCGAAGCTGACTCCGGCTTTTAGCAAAGCGGCTGCAATGGCCCTGGCGATTTTTTGACTGCGGCCGTCGAAGGCGGAAGTGCAGCACACGTAAAGCAGGTATTCCTGGTCGGTGTAGGTGGGGATGTCCAGCCCTTTAGTCCAGGATATACGCTTTTCGTTGTCCTGGGACCAGGGGTTGCCGTAACTGTTAATGCTGCCCAGCACGGCCTTGAGGTTCTTGGGTATGCCTCCGGTTTCGCAGACTACGGCGCGCATGGCTCTGACGATATCGATTATTTTCACCCCGCGGGGGCAGCGTACGACGCACTGGCCGCAAGTGGTGCAGGCGTATAAAATATCGTCACTTTCGAAACCTTCCAAGCCTAACCTGCCCATGTAAATCATTTGACGGATGCTGAACGGGCTTTCTTTTTCCATTCTGCCCCAGGGGCAGGAACCGCTGCACAGCCCGCATTGCTTGCAAAGGGTGATATCCTGGCCGCCCATCTCTTGCACAACTTCTCTGACTTCATCGAAATAGTTAACGGCTTCCGACATAATTCTTCCTCCTCTTCCCTATACAAAAGCTTAAGGAAATATTACTTCATTACCTTAATTAAGTTTCTGCAATTGCGAAATAAATTCCTTCTTTGGGCATGTAAAAACTTGAACATAATTTCACGCGGCCGGTGTCTGCATAGGAGCAGGGGATTTTGTTAAAATAGGGAAAGGTAACCTGTATTGAATCGCCATAGAAAGTAGTGGGATACCATGCACAATGCAATTCTGCTTTACCGCCTGTACGATGTGGCCGACGAAATAAACCTGGAATTGGTGGAGAAGATTTTTTCCGCGGAAAAACCTACTTCCCGCCTGCGCCTGGTGCGCGTTCCTCCCAAGTCTATTCATATTGAAAACCCGCCGGTAGGCGTGGAATTGGGCAGCGACCGGGTAACCCTTGGCGGGGTTGATTACCAGGTGCATTTTTCGGCCCGCGTTTATGACCTGGGCGTGGTAAGCATCATCATGCGCATAGGGCTGCCCCCGGAAAGCCGGTATGAAGAAATTAAGCGGCTCTCCCTGGTGCTGGAAAGGGAAGAAGGCGCATATGAGCAAAATTTTTTGGCTCAACTGCAAAATTTGCGGGAAACCATTGCCCCGGCCCTTATCGGCAAGGGCGGGGAAGGTTTTGAGGAAGACTTTACAGTTTACTTTTTCACCAACTGGTGCAGGGAATGGGACCCGCTGCCGCTGTTGCTGGGGGAGGAAGGACCTTTCAGCGAGTGGGTGAAGCGGGACACCCTGCAGAATTCCTTTTCTTATTCTCCGGAAGACCTGATAATCATTACCTGGGATTCCGCCCTCGTTTGCGATACGACGGGCAGCACCGACCTGCTGGACTTGTTGGAGTTCGCCATTTCCCAGCTGTTGGAGCTGCGCTACTACGACGGTCTTTTATCGGTGGAAATGGATAAAATGTACAAGGAGCTGGAAAGGGCGGGGATTGGCAGCGGCTTTATGCGCCTGCGGCATTACCGCCGCATCATGAGCCGGTTGATGGAGCTGGTCACCGAAGTAACGGATATCACCGAACGCATCCAAAACTCCATCAAGGTTACCGAAGATATTTATTACGCGCGTATTTACTCGGCGGCGCTGGCCATGTTCCGTACCAAGGCGTGGATGGACAGTATCCAGCGTAAGGTGGCCGTAATCCAGCAAAACTACTCCATGTTGAGCGATGAAATCGTTACCGCCCGCGCCACCTGGCTGGAAGTGGCTATTGTACTGCTCATTGCTCTGGAAATTATCCTGGGTTTGTTACAGGTATTTTAAGGTTGGGTTACAACAATTCGCCGATGTAGTCCAGGATATCCAGCGAGCGGATGATGCCGGTTAGCTTGGTCCCTTCAAATACCGGCACGATGTTGATGTTTTTGGTCATCATCAATCGGATGGCCGCGGTCACGTCCTGGTCAGACTGCAGGTAAGCGTCCACCAGCGGCCTCAGCGCC
>CAJYBN010000151.1 GCA_913064925.1 uncultured Peptococcaceae bacterium | reverse complement strand
AAAACAGCCAGCTTAATTTGCCCCAGCTTGCGCAGGGTTCCGCCGGAGTCCAGGCAAGTGACTTCCCCGCTTTCACTGACGAATAAATTACTATAATTTTCCGGTAATTTCTCATTAAATAATATATATCCACAGCTGTTTACTATCAACCCGTTTTCATTAACATGAAAGCCACCGTCCCGGGTGTAAACCGCCGATCCATCTGAGCGCTCGACGCGGAAGAAACCTTTTCCCTCTATAGCCAAGTCCAGGGAACGCCCTGTATAAGCAAGGTTTCCCTGCGTGAAATGGCGGGTAACGGCGGAAATGGCGGTGCCGCAACCCAAAGCTGTTCCGGTTTTCCCGCTCTGCAGCACGGGTACGCCTCGGGCTTCCAGCTGCTGGTGCAGCAGCTCGGTAAAGGCGGTGGACTGGCGCTTGTAACCGGTGGTGCTGATGTTGGCGATGTTGTTACCGGTGACGTTCAGCTTGTGCATCTGGGCGGATAAGCCCGTCATGCCGTTAAAAAGCGCTTGCAGCATATCCAATCACCCCTCAAGGTGCACGTTATCTAAGTATGCCCACTTTGTTGATGGCCAGGTCCAATAGGCCGTCCTGGGCCTGGATTATTTTCTGCCCGGTTTCGTAGGCCCGGGCGGCGGTGACCATGTTGACCGTTTCCTCCACGGGATCAACATTGGCACCTTCCAGGAAACGCTGCACCAGGCCTGGGTTTTCCAGTGGCTCGGGCTGCTGTTCTCCGGCCAGGTACAGGTCGTTGCCGGTGCGCTGCAGCGCGCCGGGATCGGCGAAGGAAACCACCAGAAGCTTGTTGGTGATGCGGCCGCTTTCGTATATGTTGCCGTTTTCGTCAACCTGAAAATTTTCCCTGTCTTTTATTTGCACGGGGCCTTTGTGGCCCATAACCTGGTAACCCAGGTGGTTTACCAGGTTGCCTTCGCTGTCCAGGCGAAAGCTGCCGTTGCGGGTATAAGCGACTTTTTCTTCGCCGTCCGGCTTCGCCAGAGTGAAAAAGCCTTCTCCCCGCAGGGCGAAGTCGGTAATGCTGCCGGTTTCCCGCAGCGGACCGGGCGCAAAGTCAGTCAGCACTTGCCGCACCGCTACGCCCTGGTAAGTTAGGCCCAGAACATCCTTACCCGTGGGGACGGCGGTGCGGCCTTGGGCCGGCCGGCTGCCCAGTAGCAACAGTTCGGGGAAGGGACGGGCCGTTAAGCGCTTTTTTTTATATCCGGGCACGTTGATGTTGGCGATATTGTTGGATATCGCGTCCAGCGCGGCCTTCTGCACGTTCATGCCTGCCGCGGCGGCGTAAATACCTCTGATCATTAGCGCACTCCTTTCTTGCGGTTGGCGTTAGGCGCCAGGCGGTTTTGCAGCTTGTCCCGTAGTTTTTGCAGTGCCTTGGCGTGCAGTTGACACACCCGTGATTCGGTTACTTCCAGTACGCTGCCGATTTCCTTCAAGGTTAATCCTTCCTGGTAATAAAGGGCCAGCACCAGCCGGTCTCTTTCCGGCAGTTCTTCTATGGCTGAGGCCAGCGCTTCCTTTTCTTCTTTTTCCGCTACGACCTCCAGCGGGTCGGGGCTGTTGGGGTCGCTGATGGTTTCCGCGAGGGTACCATCGCTTTCGGCGCCGGAAATGTCGTCAAGGGAAACGGGAAAGGCGTTGCTGTACTCAGCTGCCAGTTTCCTGATGCGCAACTGGTCTATGCCCATCTCCCTGGCCAGTTCTGTTTCCCCGGGTTGCCCTGCTCCTTCCTGCCGGAAGCGATCCTTTATTTCGTTGAGACGGTGAAATTTCCGCCATTTGCTGCGGGGCACCCAATTTTGCTTTCTGATTTCGTCCAGGATTGCGCCGCGGATTCTGGTATAGGCGTAATTTTTAAATTCCGTGCCGTAGGTTTGGTTAAACTTTTCAATGGCGTCAAGCAAGCCGATAATGCCGTATCCCTCTAAGTCATCCCGGGTAAGGGTGGGCGGCGCGCTGATGGCCAGGCGCCCGGCCAAGAATTTAACCAGGCCCAGGTGCCGCAAAACCAATTTCTCTTTTAATGCGGGGTCCCGCGTTTTGCTGTAGCGCTCCCAAATGTCGCTGCTGCCCATTTTATCACCCCGTTAACGCAGGCGTTTCTGCTGGGCCATTTTTTCAAAAACAAAACGTACAATCAGGTCCTCCTGATGACGGGTTGTGTTGATAAACTTCACCCCCAGGTGGTACAGCTCCCGTTCCGGCTCTACCTTCATGGAGCGGACGACCAGCGCCTCCAGCTCCAGCGGCTCGGGTCGGCTGCGCAGCGGAAGGGTGAATTTCAGCAGCAAGCGGGTGTTCTCGTTTATTCTTTCTCGCACGGCCAGCTTGGCACCGCCGCCGCTCAGGTCGACTGTGACGGCTTTTAGGGAAGTTTTTTTGGGGTCTCGGCCCGGCACCGTGTATTCCACATCCAGCATGACGGGCAGGCGTACGTGCATTCTTTGCTGCACCCTGTCTATTGCTTCCGGATAGGCCAGCCGGTAAAGCTTAATGTTGTCCGTTGCCTCCCCGATGACCTTGGTATCGAATATGTAACTGCAGTTTTCCATGGTAAAGCGTACTTTTATTTCGTCCCCGGCACGCAATATCAGGGGGCGCTCCCCTAAATAAGGTATAGCGATGCTGATGACGCCGCCGCGGATATCTTGGATGCTGGATATAAACCAGTCTCTTCCTTCCTTTTTTAGGACCTGTATTTTCTGGTTGACAAAAAGGGTTGCCTCTTCAGTCAATATTCCTTGCTCCTCCTGTGGTTCATCTTAAGAGTCTGCTCAGCTTGCTGATAAATCCCTTAAGACCCCTCTCTTCTTCTTCCGCCTTCCACTCCCTGTGCAACAGGGAGAAAGCAATTTTCTTTACCGCACCGGACGCCGCGGCGTCGGGATGGGCCAGCAAAAAGGGCTTTTGATTTTTCACGGCCCTCACTATGGTTTGGTCGAAGGATATATCGCCCAGGTAGTTGAGGTGAATGGACAGGTATTTGTCTACCAGGGTCTTGAGCCGGTAAACGGTATCGATGGATTCGCTGCTGCTGCGCGACTGGTTGACTATAAAGAATACTTCCCTGTGCAGTTTAAACCTGTCCATCACTTTGATTAAGCCGTAAGCATCCGTCAGAGAAGTCGGCTCGGGGGTAACGACCAGGAAAACTTCGTCGGCCGCCGCGCAAAAGGCCAGCACGTTCTTAGAGATGCCGGCGCTGGTATCTATGAAAATGAAATCGGCCAGCCGGTCGAGTTTTTCTATATTTTTCAGCAGCCTGGATCGCTGGCTGTTGTTCAGGTTGGCCAGCTCCAGGAAACCCGACCCGCCCGATATTATATTGATGCCGGCGGGCCCCGGGAACAGGATTTGCTCGATGGGCACGTCGCTGAACAGGTGGTCGTAAAGGGTCAAAGGCGGCGCCACGCCAAGCAGGACATCGACGTTGGCCAATCCCAGATCGGCGTCAAAGATGATTACTCGCTGGCTTTGCTGGGCCAGGGCGATGGCCAGATTTACCGCCAGGTTGGTCTTGCCCACCCCGCCTTTGCCGCTGGTTATCGTGATCACCCGGGAAGCCCAAGCGGGTACGGAGCCGCTTTGGGTGGAAGTTTTTTCCGTGTAATTTTTTAATACGCTACGCTTGAGAATCCTCATCCAGCACAACGCTCCCGAGAAGTATCTCAGCAAAACGCTTGGGAGTCACCCGCTCGATGTCGTCCGGCACGTTCTGACCGTTGGTGACGTAAGCCACGGGTACTCCCGTGTTGCAGGTCAGGTTGAGCATGGGCCCGTAAGTGTCGGTTTCGTCCATCTTGGTCATGATGATGCCGTTGTAGCCTGTGAGCCTGAAATCGTTGGCTATTCTCAGCAAATCGCGGTTCTTGGTGGGCGTGCTCAGCACCAGATAAATGTTCTGCGGCTCTTTTACCGACCCGATGAAGGACTGCAGTTCCAAAACCTGGCTTTGGTTGCGGGAGGGCCTGCCCTCGGTGTCGATGAAAATGACATCCTTATCGCTATGCAGCTGCACGGCCCGGCACAACTCGGCAGGGGTCATTACCACTTCCACGGGTGCTCCGATGATCTTACCGTAATAGTCCAGCTTTTCCATGGCGCCGAAGCGGTGATTGAATATTGCTATCATGGCGATTTGCTTTTTCTCCACCACCTTCATCCGCGCGGCCAGTTTCACCAGCGTTAAGGTTTTGCCTACGCCGGTGGGGCCGATGAATGTGTGGATTTTTGCTTGCCGATCCTTGTTGTAGGCCGGTTTAAGCAAGTTAATAATTCTAGCTTTGAGGTGCACTTTAAAAATATCGTTGGACGTAGCGGGATCCTGTTCTGCGGTTGGGGGTAGGTCTTTGAGCATGATCTCGGTAATGGCTTGGTTCACTTCTATTTGGCTAAATATTTTTTTCCACTTACCCGCCGCCCCGTTTTGCACACAGGCACCCCCTTTGTTCATTTCCTGTTGCAGGATGATCCTGAACCAGCTGTTTTCTTTTTCTCCGGAGATCCGCAGGATTGGGTCCGGTAGCTTTGCCGGCACCAAGCTGCCGGGGATTATCCGTTGGGGCATGGCGCCACCGCTGCGGTTTCTTCCCCCGTCGCCGGGCTGGGTGCGGACCGTTCCCTCTTCTAACGCTACCTGCTTACCGGCAAGAACTTTGCGGGATTCGGGCACGCTGTCCGGAATGTCGTCCACCGCTGCGGTAACCTCGATTTTGCGCTGGCCGAAAAGCTGCCTTAACCCCCTAATGGGCTCCTTGGTGGAGCTGATGATCACCGCTTCGTCCCCCAGTTCCTGTCGGATCTGCTGCATGGCTTGCTGCATGTTCGCAGCTACGAACTTCTTAATTTTCATCCATTACCACCGTCCCCACGGCTTCTATTTCAACCTCCGGCGTAATTTCGTTTAACGATAGAACCGGCGTGGACGGCATCTGCCGGGCTAAAAAACGCCTCAGGGGCAGGCGCAGCCGGGGCGAACACAGGAGCACCGGCGATTGCCCCCGCCTAACGGCCTTTTCCACGGTTTTGGTGATGCTTTCCAGCACCCGGCGGGCCAGCCGGGGCTCCAGCACCGGGTAAGTGCCCATTTGGGTCGACTGTACGGCGTCCGTGAGCATCTGCTCCAGGTTGGGGTGCAGGGTTATAACCTGCAGCTTATTATCGTTGTTCAGCAAGCTGCGGCAAATGCTGCGGGCCAGCGCCTGGCGCACGTAGTCTGTCAGGAAATCAGCGTCCTTGTTCATGCGGGCGCCGTCGCCCAGTGCTTCCAGAATGGTGATAATGTCCCGCAGGGGAACGTTTTCCCGCAGCAGGTTCTGCAGCACTTTCTGTATTTCACCCACTGAAAGCAGGTCGGGTACCAGCTCCTCCACCACCGCGGGGTTGCTTTCCCTGACCACGTCCAGCAGTTCCTTTACGTCCTGCCGCCCTAGCAGTTCATAGGCGTATTTTTTGATGAACTCAGTCAAATGTGTGACCAGCACCGTGGAACAGTCCACCACGGTCAGGCCGGCGGCCTCCGCTTTTTCCCTGTTCTCCCGGGTAATCCACTTGGCTGGCAGGCCGAAGGACGGCTCGGTGGTAGGAACGCCGGGGACGTTGATTTCGTGCCCTGCCGGGTTCAACGCCAGGAAGTGGTTTGGCATCAACTCGCCGCTTTCAATTTCTTCCCCGCGAATTTTAAAGACATAACCGTTGGGGGAAAGCTGCAGGTTGTCCCTGATGCGGATGGGGCGCAGGTAAATGCCCATCTCCGTGGCGCACTGCCGGCGCACGGAAGTGAGCCGCTGCAGCAGGTCTCCGCCTGATTGTTCGTCCGTAAGGGGTATCAGGTTGTAGCCGATCTCCACCTGCAGCGGGTCGGTTTCCAGCAGCTGCAGCACGTTTTCCGGTTCGCGCTGCTCCCGGGCCTGCCTCCTGGCCATTTCCTCCTGCACCTGCTGGTCCTTGCGCTTTTGCTCGTTTAGCAGGCTATATCCCATAAATCCCACCGCGCCGGCCAGGGCGAAAAACACCAGCGTCGGCATGGCGGGTATCAGGCCGATGACCAGCAAAATGCCGGCCACGATGAAAAGTATTTTAGGAAAATTTAAAAACTGCCTGGCCAGGTCGGTGCCGAAACTGGAGTCGGAGGTGGCCCGGGTAACCAGGATGCCGGAAGCGGTGGAGATGAGCAACGCCGGTATCTGGGAAACCAGGCCGTCGCCGATGGTCAGGATGGTGTACGTCTGCAGCGAGCTGGCGATATCCATGCCCTTCTGCAGGACGCCGATGGTGATACCACCGATGATGTTTATAACGGTGATGACGATGCCGGCGATGGCGTCGCCGCGGACGAATTTGCTGGCGCCGTCCATGGCGCCGAAGAAGTCGGCCTCCCGCTGCAGCTTGCGCCGCCGCTCCCGGGCTTCAGCCTCGCTAATCAGCCCGCTGTTGAACTCGGCATCTATGCTCATTTGCTTGCCCGGCATGGCGTCCAGCGTAAAGCGGGCGGCCACTTCGGAAACCCGGCCGGCACCGCTGGTAATAACCACGAACTGGATGACGGTGATGATCACGAACACAATGGCGCCCACCACGTAATTGCCGCCCACCACGAACTGTCCAAAGGCGTTGATGATATTACCGGCCTGAGCTTCGCCCAGTATCAGCCTGGTGGAAGAAATGTTCAGCGCCAGCCTGTACAGGGTGGTTACCAAAAGCAGGGCCGGGAACACCGAAAACTGCAGCGGCTCGGTGGTGAACATGGTGATAAGGATGATCACCAGGGCCAGCGTGATGCTGATGGTGAGAAAAATATCCAACGCCACCGGCGGCAGCGGGATAATGATCAGCAGCACAATGCCTA
>CAJYBN010000150.1 GCA_913064925.1 uncultured Peptococcaceae bacterium | reverse complement strand
CCTACACGACGCTCTTCCGATCTCCACGGAAAAATATTATGACGAAGAAGTGGACATGGAACCTTATTATACCATCACCAAACTGCCCGACAGCGATAAGCCGGAATATGTCTTGATACTGCCGTTCACGCCCAAAAACAAGACCAACATGATCGCCTGGATGGCTGCCAGGTCGGATCAGCCCAATTACGGGAAACTGTTGGTTTACGAGTTTCCCAAACAGGAACTGGTTTACGGCCCTCTGCAGATCGAGGCCCGCATTGACCAGGATACTACCATTTCGCAGCAGTTGACACTGTGGAACCAGCGAGGTTCATCGGTGATCAGGGGCAACCTGCTGGTGATTCCCGTAAAAGACGCGCTGCTGTACGTGGAGCCCCTGTACTTGCAGGCCGAGCAAAGCAGAATGCCCGAGCTGAGAAGAGTTATCGTGGCGCACGGCGATAGGGTGGTCATGGAGCCTACGCTAGAAATGGCCCTGGCCAGGATATTTGGACAACGGATTGACATGGAAAGTGACAGGGAAAAACCCGAACAACCGCTGGCCGCGGAAGAAAACTGGTCGATAAAGGAGTTGATCAATAAAGCCAACAACCTGTATAATGAAGCGCAAGACAGGTTGAAAAAAGGCGACTGGTCCGGGTACGGTAGAGCTCTCGATGAGCTGAAAGAAACCCTACAGGCCCTTGCGGATCTGGCGGAAAGAAATACACAATAAATAATACAGGTCATACAAAGGTATAAGTTCAAGATAAGGGAGGAGATTGGTCATGTTCTTTGCCACCTGGTGGCAGGGGCTGGTTTTCGGCGTAGTAACCACTATCGCCATGCTGGCTATCTGTTATGCCTTCGTCCAGGCATGGAAAAAATACGAACAAAATAACAACCATAAGCCGCAGCAATCGTGTGACGCTCATCACTAAAACCGCCTGGCACGACCAGCTTCCTGGATGTTGTCCAAATAACCACCGGTCTTGCGCCGGTATTTTTTTTAAAAAGGAGGAGGCGAGATGCCGGAAGTTATCATCAACGGAAAGAAGTATCATTACGCCGCAGGAATACCCCAGTCACAAGCGGAACACGTAATCATACTGGTGCACGGTGCCGGCGGCAACCACAGGCACTGGGCGTACCAGACCACCCACCTGGGTAAAAAATACCTGGCCATCGCCGTAGACCTGCCCGGCCACGGCGGATCGGAAGGCTCGTCCTGCGACAAAATTGAGGAATACGCCGATTTTATATACGACTTTGCCGCCCACGTGACGGGCACCAAGTTCTTCCTGGCCGGTCACTCCATGGGCGGCGCCATTGCCTTGGATTTCGCCCTGCGATACCCGCAGCAACTGCATGGCCTGGTATTGGTGGGCACAGGCGCGCGCCTGCGTGTGGCTCAACCCATTTTGGATACCTTTGCTTCCGGTAACAGGTTCTACCAGCTGCTCGAGTTTGCCTACGGCAGCGCTGCGTCGACGGAACTGTTGGACTTAGCCAGGAAAGAAATGGATAATACCGATCCCATTGTCTATTACAATGATTTTACGGCCTGCGACAAGTTTGACGTTATGGACCGGCTACAGGAAATTAACCTGCCCACTCTTGTCCTGGCAGCCGGCGAAGACCGGCTGACGCCGGTGAAGTACAGTGAGTTTTTGGCCGCCAACATCAGCAATGCCCGCCTGGAAATAATAAAACAAGCTGGGCACATGCTTATGTTGGAGAAACCGGAAGAAGTAAACAGTGCCATAGAACGGTTTATATCAGCTTATTCTAACTAATAAAGGGGGAATTTTGCTTATGGTCAAACCCGCGGTAAGACGCATTGGCGTGTTAACAGGAGGCGGAGATGCGCCGGGCCTCAATGCCGTGATTCGCTCTTTGGTTAAAACTGCCATCAGAGAATATGATATATCCGTGGTGGGATTTGAAAACGGTTTTGGTGGGCTGATCAAGAACCAAGCCCGCGAACTAACAGAAAGCGATGTGGTGGGCATCCTGCCCAGGGGCGGAACCATACTGGGCACCACCAACCGTGACAACCCCTTTCATTACCCGGTTATCAAGGGCGACCAAAAAACGTTTGTGGACGTCTCCGACCGCGTTTTTGAAAATATCAGCATTCACGAGATAGAAGCCCTGGTGATTATCGGCGGCGACGGCAGCCTGTCCATAGCCAAGGAGCTGTACGACCGCGGTTTAAAGGTAGTCGGCGTGCCAAAAACCATTGACAACGACCTTTCGGCCACTGACCAGACATTCGGTTTCGATACCGCACTAACTACCGCCACCGAAGCCCTGGACAAACTGCATACCACCGCAGAATCACACCACAGGGTCATGGTGCTGGAAGTAATGGGCCGTTATGCAGGCTGGATAGCCCTTTACTCTGGTATTTCCGGCGGGGCGGACGTCATTTTAATCCCGGAAATTCCCTACAACATCGACGTAGTGGTAGAAAAAATCAACGCCCGCAGTAAGGAAAGGAAAAAGTTCAGCATCATCGTGGCGGCAGAGGGTGCTAAGCCGTTGGGCGGCGAAATGGTGGTCAAGCAGCACGTGGAGAACAGTTTTGACCCGGTCCGCCTGGGCGGCATCGGCGACGTCGTGGCCAAGGAAGTAGAAGCCGCCACCGGTAAGGAAACCAGGGTCACGGTGCTGGGACACCTGCAGAGGGGCGGTTCGCCCACTGCCTTTGACCGGCTCCTGGCCACCCGCTACGGGGCCGGCGCCGCCAAACTGGTGGCCGAAGGTAAATTCGGGCGCATGGTTTGTCTCAAGGGGCAAAACATTGATTCGGTGCCTTTGGAACAAGCGGTGGGTAAGCTCAATACCGTACCTGTGGACGGGGAACTGGTCAGGGTAGCCAGGCAGCTGGGCATTTGCCTGGGCGATTAATACCACTAGCCGGGTTACGTTTGTATAATGTGCGGAACGGAGGTAATGCCATGATTACAATTAACGTGCCAGGCTGGGGCACGCTGCAGCTGGAGAACATTGTCCTGGATTTTAACGGCACCATGGCGGAAGACGGCCGGCTTATAGAAGGGGTAGAAGAGCTGCTTAACCAATTAGCCGAGCTGTTAAACGTTTACGTGCTGACCGCCGACACCTTCGGTACCTCACAGGAAGCCTGCCGCAATATAAAATGCAAGCTGTACACGCTGAGCGGCTCTTTGACCGGCCAGGAAAAGCTTCATTTCGTGCAGCAACTGGGTACAGATAAAACGGTTGCCGTGGGTAACGGCAACAACGATTGCCATATGCTGCAGGCCTGCGCCCTGGGTATAGTCGTCATGGGACGCGAGGGTACCGCCTGCAAAGCCATTCAATCGGGGGATATTTTGGCGCGCAGTATCAATGACGCGCTGGAACTGCTGCTGAACAGCAAAAGAATAGTTGCCTCGTTGCGTTTATAATAAAACTGAAAGGTGAAAGCCCATGATTATTAATTACTCGGAAGTAGCGGTAAAAGAATTGATCGATGAAGTCCTGGACGATTATGCCCGCAATAACCCGAATACATGCACGTGTGAGCGTTGCAAGGACGACATTATGGCTCTGGCTCTGAACAATTTGCCGGTCAAGTACGTATCATCCGAACAAGGGGAAATTTATACAAAAGTTGTCTATGACCAAATCGGCGGCAAGGCCCAGGTTATAGCAGCCATAATGTCCGCCATACAAAAGGTGCAGAAAAATCCCAGGCATTAGAAAAGAGAATGGGAGGTGGGCTTCTTGCACCTGGAACCTCCGGTATTCAGACCGCCCAGCGAAGCATTTAGCCTCATACTGCAACTGACCATAGGCTGCCGGCATAACGCGTGTACTTTCTGCGGCATGTACAAGGGGAAAAAATACCGGGTTAAAGAATGGTCGGAGTTAAAAAAAGATATAGACGATTGCTCTGCTGCCATGCAGGGCGTGCAGAGAGTCTTCCTGGGAGACGGCGACGCGCTGTCAGCACCGACGCCGCTTATTTGTAAAACTGCCTTTTACCTGCACAAGCAGTTCCCGCAACTGGAACGGGTCAGCATGTATGCCGGGCCAAAGGACATTTTGACCAAATCAATGGATGAACTGCAGGAAATAAGGCGATCCGGTGTTTCCTTGCTTTACTTGGGCGTGGAAAGCGGTAACGATGAAATTTTGCGAATAGTTTGCAAGGGTGCCACGGCGCAAGATATGATAACAGCGGGAACCAGGGCGCTGCAGGCCGGGTTCGAGCTTTCCGTCACCATCATTAACGGCCTGGGCGGCACCGACCGCTGGCAAGAGCACGCCCGTGACACCGGCCGCGTTTTAAGCGCCATTGATCCCACTTATATCGGCACCCTCACCCTCATGGTGGTACCCGGTACGCCGCTGCATCGCCGCGTGGAACAGGGCAAATTTAAAGTTCCCGGCACACTGGTCATCCTCAATGAATTGAAGCTGTTGCTGGAAAACCTGCACCTAACCCAATGCATTTTCCGCACCAACCATGCCTCCAATTACCTGCCGCTGCGGGGAACCTTAAACCAAGACAAGGATGCGCTTTTGGCCGTGCTGGAGAGGGCCATAGCCCAGCCGGGCTCGGTACCGCTGCGGCCGGAAGCTTTTCGGGGGTTGTAAGAACAATTTTACGTGACAAGCTAATACCCCTTAATTTTTTTACTCCTAATATGGTAAATTTTAACTTAAATACCATAAACATTAAGGAGGTTTTCCATTGGGTTTACGGACCAAATGCGTAGCTTTGATATTGGCTCTGTGGATAACGGGCGGCGGAGCAGTATGCAGCTTTGCTGGCACGGGTCAAGAAATACGTCAAGTAGTAAAGGACGCCGTTGAGTATGCCGGCTGGCTTAAGGATAAAAACTACCGGGAAAAACTAAAGCAGCTATTTACCAGCGAATTGCTGGCCAGCATTTTGCGCTCGGTGGAAAACTACAGGGAATCGGCGACAGACTGGTACACCTTGACTTTTTTGCAAAATTGTCATATTGTTTATAACAATGAAAAGACCGCCGTGGTCATCGCTCGAGTTGAAGAAGTTGACATAACATCCCAATGCCGGGAATCAAACAGCTTGATCATTGTTTTGAGCAACACGAACGCGGGCTGGCGCATAGCCGGTATTTTCTCATGCCCCGGCAAAACCGTATAGTTAACCGCTTGGGGAGAAAGGAAGGTGACGGTCGTTGGGCCTGAAAATAGGCATTTTTACCGACAGTTACCGCCCCTATACCAGCGGCGTAGTCCGCTCCATAGAAACCTTCACCGAGGAACTGAATGCTGATGGGCACGAGTTTTACATATTTGCGCCCGATTATCCCAACTGCAAAAAAGAAAGCAATGTTTTCCGCTTTTCTTCCATTCCCGCCCCGACAAACAGCCAATTTGCCCTTGCGGTGCCTTTCTCCATACGCCTGCGCCCCACGCTGAAAAGGCTTGGACTGGACATCATCCACGTTCATTCCCCATTCCTGCTGGGGCGGCTGGGCGCGCGCTGCGCCAGGAAATATAACATCCCCCTGGTATTTACCTTTCACACCCTTTATGACCAGTACGTGCATTACGTACCCTTCGGGCAAAACATTACCAGAGAGATCACCAAGAAGTTTTGCACCGATTTTTGCAACCACTGCGACCTGGTTATCGTCCCCACCGATATAATCGGGCGGCACTTGCGCAGCTGGGGCGTGCAAAGCAACATAGCCACCGTACCTACGGGTATTAAGCTCAGCGATTACAGAACGGAGCAAAAGGATTGGCTGTACCGTCAATTTAACATTGACCCGCATTGCAAATTGCTGATTTGCGTGGGGAGGCTGGGGAAAGAAAAAAATCTTTCTTTTATAATCAAGAGTTTTCAGCCCATAGCTGCGTCCTTTCCGGACACAAGGCTGGTCCTGGTAGGGAGCGGGCCCGAGAGGGAAGCCCTCGGCCAGCTGGCCACCAGCATGGGCGTAGCGGACAAAATCATTTTTACGGGCACGCTCAGCAAGGAAGAAATAGCCAAGGCTTATAACAGCGCGCACATTTTTGTTTTCGCCTCAGTAACCGAAACGCAGGGTCTGGTGGTGGGCGAAGCCAAGGCGGCAGGCTTACCTGTAGTGGCCGTAAGGGCCTTCGGCATATCCGAAATGGTGGAAGACGGCCAGGACGGTTTTTTAACGGACCTGGACCTACAGCAGTTTGTAGAAAAAATTAAGTTACTTTTGCAAGATGAATGCCTGCGCCGGGCCATGAGCGAAAATGCCTTCGCCAACGCCGAAAAGATTTCTGCCAAAAACTGTGCACAAAAGTTACTCCAATGCTATTACAGCATTATCGCGCAAAAACATGGTAACAACCTGAAAACATCGGTCTAATACGGACAGGATTTATACTTACCCATAAAAAAATGGGAACGCCTAGGTGGTCCCTTTTTATATGTTTTTAAAGTTACGGGGGGCTTAAAATGGAAGAACAGGTGCTGTCCTTGTTGTTCGGTTATTTATTTATTTTTGTAGCCAGGGTAACGGACATGTCCCTGGACGTAGTACGCATTCTCATGTTGACGAAGGACCGCAGGCTGCTGGCGGCTGTCGTCGGTTTTTTCGAAGTAACCATATTCATACTGGCCCTGAACGAAGTATTGAAAACTGGCTTAAACGACCCCGGCAAAATAATCGCTTATGCCGGCGGTTTTGCCACCGGTAACTACGTGGGCAGCTTAATTGAAGAAAAATTGGCCATGGGTTACCTATCCATTCAAGTTTTTCCTCCGCCGCACCTCATAGATACCTTTGTCAATCAATTGCGGGAAGAGGGTTTCGGCGTCACCTGCGTCAAGGGCCAAGGCAGGTTCGGCGAAAGAACCATAATATTCGTGCTCATCAAACGCAAGGATCTGAACAA
>CAJYBN010000149.1 GCA_913064925.1 uncultured Peptococcaceae bacterium | reverse complement strand
CCATGTTTACAACGTAGAACCCTTGATATGCCTGTATTTTTTGCAGGCAAGTATAAATAACTTAAGGTCTTGACTTTTGGGGTGCACTACGCATCCCTCTTGTGACCATAGTATGCAGGAGGTTGAATGCCATGAATCCAAAAATAAATCCAAAAATAATTATTAACGGCTATAGTAGAATGACCAAGTTGGCTAGAAAAGTTCTAAAAAAAATCAAGCTACCACCCAACATCACTGTTGAGATTACCAATTTGTTACTTCAAAATCTTTTTAATCCTTTGAACCTTAAAAAGGAATCATATAAGTTTGGCCCTCAGTGCATACTTGTGAGCGGTGACCGAAGTGCCCTTTTTCTTAAAGAAAAATTAAATATACCTGTAATACCGATAAAAGTTACTGGTTTTGATTTGATGCAAGCATTATTAGAGGCACGGCAATATGATTCGGAGGTTGTTTTAGCGAATTACTTCAGAAAAATGACTGAAATTGAAAGTTGCCAGGATATTCTAAAAGTAAAGGTGCACCAATTTACTTATACCACCATAGAGGAGGCACATGAACTTTTTAATAAACTAAAAAAGCAGAAATTCAAGGTTGTAATTGGTGCAAGTTTAGTATGCGACTTGGCTCAAAAATATGATATGAAAGGTATTTTTTTTTACTCACAATCAGCGCTACAAGAGGCGTTGGAATATGCCATCAATATGATAACCTCCTACCAGCAGGAAACCGAACGCGCTGAAAGGTTAAAAACCATAGTCGATTTCACCCATAGCGGCATTATCAGTACCGATAATAATCTTCAAATTACTACCTTTAATCCTGCAGCAGAAAAAATACTAAATATTAAAGCTGAAGAAATTATTGGGCGAAACCTTCAAGATTGTTTTCCTGAATTTCAAATAATAAACAAAGGGGAAAAACCAACACCCAAAATCAATTCGTTAAGTAAGGATAAATCACCCAAAGTTGTCTTTAGTTCTATACCAATAATAGTAAATGGACAGACATTCGGCCAAGTTACTGTAATACAGAATACTATTGATATTCAAAAGGCTGAAGAAAAAATACGTCTCGAAATGCACAAAAAGCGATTCGTCGCACAACATAGCTTTAGCGATATTGCAGGTAAAAGCCCTGCTTTGCATAATGTTATAGATAAAGCAAAAAGGTACGCTCGTACTGACTCAGTAATTCTTATCACTGGCGCTACCGGAACCGGAAAAGAACTATTTGCACAAAGCATTCATAACATAAGTAAAAGAAAGAATAAGCCTTTCATCGCAGTTAATTGCGCCGCGCTGCCTGAGTCACTTCTTGACAGTGAACTTTTCGGCTACGAGCAAGGAGCGTTCACTGGCGCCCGCAAAGGTGGTAAACCCGGCCTTTTTGAAATGGCACATACCGGAACAATTTTTCTAGACGAAATAGGTGAAATCTCACTCAATGTACAAGCAAGACTATTAAGGGTACTGCAAGAAAAAGAAGTTATGCGAATTGGTGGTGATCGTCTTATTCCAGTTGACGTAAGAGTTATTTGTGCAACCAATCAAAATTTATGGGAGCTAGTAAGAAATAACAGATTTAGGGAAGACCTATACTACCGATTAAGTGTACTAGAGCTTCATATCCCCCCTTTGCGAGAACGCCCGGAAGATATACCTGAACTTGTCCGGGCCCTGTTAAAGCGTAAAGCACCACATTTAAACCAAATTAATGGTGATATATTAGTGGACGCTTTTAATGATTTGAAAAATTATGATTGGCCAGGCAATGTTAGGGAATTAGAAAACATCATTGAAAGGTTTTTAGCTTTAGCTGATAATATAAGTCCAAATATTAATAATTATAAGCAAATTTTAAAAGAGTGCTTCCAAAGCAATACAGTAAAAATACCAATACATACGCAATATAAATCAGGTTTAGAACATAAAATTAAAAAAATAGAAGGAGATGAAATTCAACGTGTCATCAAAGAATCTGAAGGCAATAAAACTTTGGCCGCCCAAAAACTTGGAATATCTAGGTCAACTCTTTATAGAAAATTAAGGAGTATAAAGCTTTATACAACATCTTCTTAGCTCCTAACTAACACGATCATGCTAACTCCTAATTTAAACTTATTTAAGCATTTATGCCGCTGACGCGGCACAGCAAAGTGATGAAAAATAACATTTAAAGAACTTCCTTCTTGCGACTGCGGCTGGTAAAGAGAGGTCGTAGAATACTTGGTGCTGCAAGCCCATCAATTAGACAGACCTCAACGACCAAGTGCACCACATACTGTTGCTCCCTTATGGGAGGCACGCAGAAAAGAATAACCACGGCTGGAAAAAAACTTACCCCACACCCTGTAAAGCGCGGGGTAGTCGCGGCCGCTTACGGCGCCGTTCACTCGGCGATGAGATCGCGGTCAGGGGCGATGAGCACGGTGGTACCCATATGCCCCAAAATGCTTTCCTGCTTTTCGCCCTCCAACAAAAACTGCACCTTGTCAATGCCCGGCAGCTCGCAGAGGGAATTGACCACGGAGTAAATGGTCATCCTTTCACCCGCCGTGCCTCCCCAATGCTTGTTCTGAAATTCCCGGGAAAAGTTCACGTAAGCCACGCCGTCAACCACCGAAACCGAAAGCAGCCTGGTCCCTTCCGGTACGGTCCGCGACAGCCCCTCCTTACCGCGCCCCTTAATCAGTTCCCGGACAATTACCGCTTCCAGGGGCTCGTCGCCTTTGGTCACTTCCCTTTCCTCCGGCACCAGGAACTCGTCGTTTTTGTCCGGAAAATGCTTGCTGAAATAAAGCGTTACCTTTTGCCTGATTTCAGCGGGCTTAGCGCTGATATCCGGCTTGGCTCCATCCCCGCCTTCTCCCGGCTGTCCCGCGTCGCTGTCCCGGGACGCGCAACCACCACCGGCGAAAAGCAGGGCCGCCGCCAGTACCACCATCACAGTCATCCACTAGAGTCTCTTTTTCCGCATGGTTTTGACTCCCCCCGTCGTTATTGCTGCAGCTCTTCGTTAAAGACGGCAGCCAGCCGGCCCAGTTCATCCCTGCTACGCACAGGGATGCGCTGTTCCAGGTAACCGCAGGCTACCTGCCGCACCGCACCGATCAATTCTTTCAGCGGGCGAGTCAGCAGCTCGGCCAGGAAAAGGCTGAACAACACGGCCAAAAGACCGCTGGCCAGCGAAACCACCACCATTTGGCGGCGGACCTGGCCCAGGGCGGCGTATATATCCTCCAGACCTACAACCAGCATAACCGCGCCAGCCGCCGTCTTGCCCCGCAGCGCCGGTACGGCCACGTACATGACCCTTTCCCCGCCTTCCAGCACGTGCACTCCGGTGCGGCTGGTACCGGTCAGGGCGGAAAGCACCTCGCCGTGCTGCAAAAGGCGGTCCTCCAGCCACCCCTCCCCGTGTTGGACGCGATTTAATCAATTGCCGGCGGCGAATATCTCGCACAGCCTGTCCCACAACGCCGGGTATCTTTTTTGGCAATCAAAGGGTTTTCCTGCTGAATCCACGTAGGCATGGGCAGTTTTCCCCTCGGCAACCACCGCTCCGTCACCCTGCCTGGTAATGACGTAGGTGAAGGTCATGCGGCTGCGGCTCAACTCCGCAAGCCTGGTTTCCAATACAAACCTTTCCTCGGGCCGCATGGACTTCCGGTAGCGGCAGTGAGCCTCGATGGCCACCATGACGATGCCCTGCTCGTGGAAATTGGCATGGTAAGGCAGCCCAACCTGTTTTAAAAGGCCCACCCGCCCGTCGGAAAACCAGTCAAAGAACTTGGCGTAATAAACAATGCCTGCGGCATCGCAGTCGCCCCAGCGCACTTCCATTTCCTGCCGGCTAACTATGTCCGGGTTGACACTTACCTTGCGCAATTTTACTACCCCCGTGGCTGTTTATTATGGTATTATTACTATTATTAACCTGTACTTCGAAATCCTCCCCACCGGGGGTAAAATCAAAAGTTGGCGCGGCCCGAAATGCGCCGGTTGTGCAAAGCTATAACGGCGACGCCGCCAGTCCCGGCGGGGTTTTTGACCAGGTCGCCCGTTCCAGGCGCGAACTTTTCCACCAACAGCCGCAGGGCGGACGCCTTTTGCCCTTCATCCTCAACAATTTCCGCCCGGCCGAAAACCTGCACGCTCCGGTAACGGGTGGAAAATCTGCAGGGGTCGGGGTTCGGCACAATGTCCAGCATTTCGGACATTTCAAAGCAAACTCTGTCGTCGTTCCGCATGTAATCCAGCTTGCTGCCCTGCGGGGCGGAATGAAAGAATATTTTGTCTCCGGTACACACATCTCCCCCGCTTTGGAATATATCAACATTATAATACAAAAACCGCCTCGCCGGCAGCTATCCCCCCAGGGTTATATCCTGCGTTTCATACCACCTCAGGGCGTCGTAAAAATGCTCTTTACGGAAATCGGGCCACAGGTCGTCCACCACGTAAAAATCAGCGTAAATGGATTGCACGGGTAAAAAACCGCTCAGCCTGCGCCTGCCCCCCCAGCGGATGATCAGGTCCACCCGGGATACGTCCGCCGACGCCAGGCTTTCCAGCATGCTGCGCGGGCCGCGACCGCCGCCCCCACCCTGGTTCAGCAGGTGCCCCAGATCCCATTTCCACCCGTAATTTACAAGAAAGTTGATTTTTATCAGCCCTCGCCCAAAGGTTTTCCTTTGCCTGAATTCAAGCAGCTCTCTGGGAAACACGGGCGAAGTATGGTCGCCGATAACCAACAGCGACGCGTCCCGGCCGGCCAGCATGCGCACGGCATCCACGCAAGCCTTTTGAAAAGCACTGGTTTGCACCGCCGGCCTTTTGGTGTTATCTTGGGTAAAGCCGTAAAAGGTCAATTCCGGTATGCCCAGCTCCAGGCACAGCTCGTACAACATTATACCGGGCTGCAGACCCCGCTGGTAACCGTCCTGCTTGGCCAGCCCGTTTTGCACCGCCCACCTCCGGTTCCCGTCGGGAATGACGCCTATGTGTTTCGGCAGTCTTCCAAATTTCTGGTGACTCATAACTTATACCTCCGACTGCAGGTTAATGTTGATTATTTTGTTCATAAGGATACCCGGTTTGCCGGTATTATATCTGCGCCGCGGGCGGAAAAAGAAAAACCCCTTGCCTAACAGCTCGGGGTTTTCGGCCGGGCCGGCAAGGACCCGCCACGAGCCCGCGAAGGTTTAAGGAGAAGGCCCTACCGCTCTTGCAGAGCCCTTTCCAGGATCCGGTAGGTGCGGTCCACCATGTCCCGCGGATCAACCACCAGGCCCGCCGCGATGCGGGCGTTGTCAAGTATTTGTTCCACGGCCAGCTGCGCGAAATCGGCATCTTTTTGGCGCCAAGCGGCCAGGTTTTTAATCAGCGGGTGCCCGGGGTTGATTTCCAGGGCATACCTGCCCGCAGGGCCGGCGTCCTTGTGGATCACCTGGATGATGCGCTGCATGCTGCTGGTTATGGTGTCGTCCAAGTTGACCAGTACGGCGGGGCTGTCCACCAGCCGCGTGGATTCCCGCACCTCGCTGACCTTGTCGCCGAGCGCCTGTTTTATCCAGGCGGTTAAATTCCTCAGCTCCAGGCCGCCCAGCTTGTCCACTTCCTGCTGCTTTTCCTGTTCCAATGCGGGCAGGTCCAGGTCGGCCCGTTCGGCGGAAACCAGTTTCTTGCCCCGGTATTCAGACAGTTTCTGCAGCACGAAATCGTCAATGGGCTCATGGGTGTAAAGCACCTCAATGTCCCGAACCCGAAATGCTTCCAGGTAAGGCCCGGCTTCAATGCTCTCGCGACTCGGCCCGTTGATAAAGTAAATATACTTTTGATTATCCTTCATCCGCTCGACGTAATCGTCCAGAGACGTGTATTTCCCCGGCTCGGACTTGGAAGAGGCAAAACGCAGCAGCGGAGCGATTTCCTTTGTATAGGCGTAGTCAGATGCCGCACCCTCTTTCAGGAAGATGCCGAAGGTTTGCCAAAACCGGCCGTATTTTTCGGGGTCGGCCTTGGCCTGCTCGGCCAAAAATTTCAAAAAGCGGCCCGTCATCGCTTTGCGCAGCCTGGCAATTAAAGCACTATCCTGCATGGTTTCCCTGGATATATTCAGGGGAATATCCTCGCTGTCCACTACGCCTTTTAAGAAGCGCAGCCAGTCCGGCACGATTTCCTCCGCGTTTTGTTTAATCAATATCCTGCGGCAGTATAAATTGACACCCGGTTTTATTTTTCCGAAGCCGAACCTCTCCAGGTTTTCCCCGGGCACGAAAAGAAGGGCACTAATAGCCAAGGGCGCATCGGCAGAAAAATGTAGGCGGTACACGGGTTCGTCATAGGCGTTGGCGATAAACTTGTAAAACTCCTTATACTCATCTTCTTTGATCTCGTTCTTGTTTCGCGTCCAAATGGCTTGCACGGTATTAACTTTTTCCCCGCCCAAGATGATGGGAAAGGGCACAAAATTTGAATAGCGCCGGATTATTTGTTTAATGCGCTCGGGTGAGGCAAATTCACCGGCGTCTTCTTTGAGCTCCAGTATCACCATGGTCCCCCGCCGCAGCCCCTCGGCGGGACCCACGGAATAGCTTCCCATACCGTCCGAAATCCACTCACACCCCGCCGCCTCCGGGCGGTAGGAACGCGTCAGCACCCGCACCCTTTTAGCCACCATGAAGGCCGAATAAAATCCCACCCCGAACTGGCCGATCAATTGAACATCCTTCCGGTCCGCTTCCGCCATGTGCTTGAAAAAGGCCCTGGAACCGGAGTGGGCAATAGTGCCCAGGTTTTCCACCAGCTCCTCTTCGGTCATCCCGATGCCGGTATCCGCTATACTGAGGGTCTTTTTTTGTTCATCCACTTCAATGGTTATTTCC
>CAJYBN010000148.1 GCA_913064925.1 uncultured Peptococcaceae bacterium | reverse complement strand
TACTTCGCTTTCAACCAGCTGCTGGTCTACATATACATGCTGCCGCTGCGGCGCGAATACCCGCTGTTCCAGTGGCGCGACGCCCTGCGCTGGGACAGCCTTACCTACCTGGTGTCCGTCCCCTTCGGCCTGCTCATGGCCCTGCTTTATGACAAAACCGGCATTTACGGCATCGTTTTGCTTTTTTTGCCGGTGCTGGCGGTGCAGTTCATGCTGCGTTTTTACGTGCACCTGGAACTGGCCAACCGGGAACTCCGGGTGCTTTACGAGGTGGCCAGGCGGTTGGGGGGCACCATCCGGCTGGACGAAATGCTGGAACTGGTGTTGAAGGAAACCAGGCGGGTAATCAGCTTCCATACCGGTATCATTTACCTGTGGTCGGAGGAAGACGGCTGTTACGTTGTGGGAGCGGCGCAGGGACCGCATGCCGGGCTGCTGAAAAATTCGGTGGTACGGCGGGGGGAGGGCTTTTTGGGGCTGGTGCCCGAAAACGGCTCGCCCCAGCTGGTGCACGATACCAGGACGGATGTGCGCACGGCGGGCGACGTGGGCTTCACTCAGGTGCACCGTTCCCTGGTGGTGGTGCCTCTGGTGGCCGAAACCGAGGTGCTGGGATTTATGGTGCTGGGGGACAAGCGTCCCGGCTTTTACCAGGAAAAACACCTGCAGACGCTAACCATCATTTGTGGGCAGACCGCTGTAGCCGTGGCCAACGTGCAGCTGTACCGCAAGTTGGAAGTAGCCTCCATTACCGACGGCCTCACCGGGCTGTACAATTACCGCTACTTTTACCACCGGGCCTTGAACGAGCTGGAGCGGGCCCGCCGCTACGACGAAACCTTTTCCCTGGTTATGCTGGACATAGACCATTTTAAGCGCATCAACGACCGGTATGGTCACCTGGCCGGCGACGCCGTGCTGGCCGGGGTGGCCCGCGTTGTTTCCGGCGAGGTGCGCAGCGGTGATCTGGTGGCCCGTTACGGCGGAGAGGAATTTGCCGTCTTGATGCCCCACACGGGGCCCACCGAGGCCACCTACGTGGCAGAAAAAGTGCGGAAAGCCGTGCGGGAAGAACTGTTCGAAGTAGAGGGGCACCGCATTCAAGTGCGGGTCAGCGCCGGAGTGGCCTCCTACCCGCTGCACGCCTCCGACCTGACGGAACTGATTAACGCGGCCGATGCCGCTCTGTACCGGGCCAAGAAAGAAGGCCGGGACCGCATGGTGCTGTTCGGCGCCTCTCCCGGGGCAGGTGAGTAAACCATGTGGAAGGAACTGCTGCGGGCCGCTGTGGAGCTTTTATACCCGCCCCGCCGGGCCTGCCCCCTGTGCGCCGGTTTTAGCCCCGAATCCACGGTGTGCCCCGGTTGCCGCCGCCTGCTGGCGTCTTATGCCTCTGCCGCGATCTGCCCGGTGTGCGGCAGCTTCGCGGCGGCGGGCGACCGGTGCGGTGCGGGCGCGGCCGGCGCTGTGCCCTGCGCCGTCTGCCGCAACGGCCGGGACTTCGACCTGGCCAGGGCTGCGGGCCCGTACGAGGGTCCGCTGCGCGAAGCCGTCCACCGCTTCAAATACCGGGGCCAGCGGCATTTGGCCCGTCCCCTGGGAGCGCTCATGGCCGAGGTCGCCTTGCGCGAACCCGCTTATGCCCGCACCGGCGCCCTGCTGCCCGTTCCCCTGTCCCCCGGCCGGGAACGCCAGCGGGGCTTCAACCAGGCGCTGCTGCTGGCTTGTGAGCTGGAAGGGTTCCTGCAGGCGCCCGTTCTGGAGGGGGTGGTGGTCAAAACAAGGGAAACGCCGCCCCAGACCCGGTTGCCCCGCCGGGAAAGGCTGCGTAATTTGTTGGGTTCCTTTACCGTGGTGGACCCGGACCCAGTAAGAGGTAAAATAATCACCATCGTTGACGATGTATTTACTACCGGCAGCACCGTTTCCATTATTTCCCAGCTATTACGACAGGCGGGCGCCGCCGGAATTCTGGTACTCACTTTGGCCGGAACGCACCGTAACGATAATAAATGACAAGTTTTGAGATGCCTCCTGGGTCGATACGACAAGGATCAACTTTTATTTTAATTTATACACAACCCAAACCCCTTGGCAGATGGGTTATCAACAGTCTTATGCACATTATCCACAGTTTTTGGACTCCAAAACGGCGTTCAACAAGGAGATTTTCGACACGCGGAAGCTAACTGGCAGATAATGCCAGGCACTAAGCTTTTAGCCGCGCAATGCGCGGCAACTTCGCAAGATGCCGCCTTCGCCGGCCGCTGGCAACCCTTGACATCCTTATGGTTTTGTGATAATATTACCCCACGTGAGTTGTAAGACCACGGGAAATTTTTTGAGGAGGAATGATTTGGTTGTTAGGTAAAGTCAAATGGTTTAACAAGGACAAGGGTTACGGATTTATCGAAAGGGAAGACGGCGGCGACGTCTTCGTCCACTTCTCAGCCATTCAGGAGGAAGGTTTCAAAACCTTGACGGAGGGCCAAGAAGTGGAATTCGATATAGTCGAGGGTGCCCGTGGTCCGCAGGCTGCTAATGTAGTGAAATTGTAGCGATTGAAAGGCCCTGGCAAAAGCCGGGGTCTTATGATTTATGCATACAAGCATGGTAAAATATCCCGGCTGGGGGAATAATAACCTTACTACTCGCTCGAAAGGAGTTGGGAGTAATGCAGGTGCTGGTCAGGGGCAGAAACGTGGACGTCACCAACGCCCTGAAAGAGTATGTGGTGAAACGGGTAGGTAAACTGGACAAGTTTTTGGATAATATTGACGAGGCTACTGTAGTGCTGGTAGTGGAAGGCGACGCGCACAAGGTGGAAGTTACCATACCCATTAACGGCATGATCCTGCGCGGCGAGGAATCCACCGGCGACATGTACGCTTCCATCGACCTGGTGGTGGATAAGCTGGAAAAGCAAATTGAAAAATATAAGGGTAAGCTGGTCCGTCGCCGGGCAACCAATGATCAGAAGGTTTTCCCCGGCGCTCGGGAAACCGCCGAAGAAGATGGACCCAGGATAGTCAAGACCAAACGCTTTGCCATTAAGCCCATGCCCGTGGAAGAGGCGGTCCTGCAAATGAACTTGCTGGGCCACAGTTTTTTCGTGTTTTCCAACGCCGAAACCGAACAAGTCAACGTGGTCTACAAGCGCAAGGACGGTAATTACGGGCTCATCGAGCCGGAATTTTAACGGGGCTGATCGGCAGGCGCGCCTGAAACGGCGCGCCCTTTTGCTGCCTGCTGCAACCGCCGGTCCCGGCGGTTGCAGCGGCGGGGCCGAAGTGTTAGAATATTGTTGGCGATATATGCGCATTGAACCCGGGAACCTTGCGGTTCCCTTGCTTTTGCTTACCGGGAAAGGTGATTAATAATGCTGAAATTTTTACGCAACTGGTTAGATGACAATTCCAGAGAAATAAAACGCCTGCAGAAAACCGTGGACCAGATCAACAATCTGGAACCCGAAGTATCCGCTCTTTCCGACGCGGAACTGCAGGCCAAGACCCCGTATTTCAAGGAGCGGTTGGAGCAGGGCGCTGCGCTGGAGGACATCCTGCCGGAAGCCTTTGCCGTGGTGCGGGAGGTGTCCCGCCGCGTGCTGGGCATGCGCCACTTCGACGTGCAGCTGATGGGCGGCGTGGTGCTGCACCAGGGCCGCATTGCCGAGATGCGTACGGGCGAGGGCAAGACCCTGGTGGCCACCCTGCCGGTGTACCTCAATGCCCTGGAGGGCAAGGGGGTGCACGTGGTGACGGTGAACGACTACCTGGCCCGCCGGGACAGCGAGTGGATGGGCCGCATTTACAAGTTCCTGGGCCTTTCCGTGGGCCTCATCGTGCACGGCCTGGATTGGGAAGAGCGCAAGCGGGCCTATAACTGCGACGTCACCTACGGCACCAACAACGAGTTCGGCTTCGACTACCTGCGGGACAACATGGCCCTGCGGCCCGAGCAGCTGGTGCAGCGGGGGCTCAACTACGCCATCGTGGACGAGGTGGACAGCATCCTCATCGACGAGGCCCGCACCCCGCTGATCATTTCCGGCCAGGCCGATAAGGCCACCGACCATTATTACACCTTCGCCCGCCTGGTGCCGAAGCTGAAGCGGGATGTCGACTACACTGTGGACGAAAAGGCGCACACCGTGGTGCTCACCGAGGAGGGCGTGGCCCGGGTGGAGCAAATGCTGGGCGTGGAGAACCTGTATGACGATACCAACATGGAGCTCACCCACCACCTGAACCAGGCCCTTAAGGCCCACGCTTTGATGAAGCGCGACCGCGACTACGTAGTGCGGGACGGCCAGGTGATCATCGTCGATGAATTCACCGGCCGCCTCATGTTCGGCCGACGCTACAGCGACGGACTGCACCAGGCTATCGAGGCCAAGGAGGGCGTGCGCATCGAGCGGGAGTCACAAACCCTGGCCACCATCACTTTCCAAAACTACTTCCGCATGTATAAAAAACTGGCCGGGATGACGGGCACCGCGGAGACGGAAGAAGAGGAATTTCGCAAGATATACAACCTCGACGTGGTGGTAATCCCCACCAACAAGCCCATGATCCGGCGCGACCTGCCCGACGTGGTTTACAAGACCGAGCGGGCCAAGTTCCGGGCCGTGGTGGAGGAAATCGCCCGGCGTCACGCTACGGGCCAGCCCGTGCTGGTGGGTACCATTTCCATCGAAAAGTCCGAGATACTGAGCGAAATGCTGCGCAAGCGGGGCATTCCCCACCAGGTGCTGAATGCCAAGTATCACGATAAGGAAGCCGAGATCGTGGCCCAGGCCGGCCGGCTGGGCGCCGTGACCATAGCCACCAACATGGCCGGCCGCGGCACCGACATTTTGCTGGGCGGCAACCCCGAGTTTATGGCCATGGCCGAGCTGAGGAACCGGGGCGACTACGATCCCGAAGACCCGGCATGCGAGGAGCTCTACCGGCAGACGCTGGAGAAGTACAAGAAGCAGTGCGAGGAGGAGCACCGCCGGGTGGTGGAGCTGGGCGGCTTGCACATCATCGGCACCGAGCGGCACGAAAGCCGCCGCATCGACAACCAGCTGCGGGGCCGCGCCGGGCGCCAGGGCGACCCCGGCTCCAGCCAGTTCTTCAGCTCGCTGGAAGACGACCTGATGCGCTTGTTCGGGTCGGATAACATAGCCGGCATCATGGAAAAGCTGGGGCTGGAGGAAGATGTGCCCATCGAGCACCACCTGATCACCCGGTCCATTGAAAGCGCCCAGAAGCGGGTGGAAAACCGCAACTTCAGCATCCGCAAGCACGTGCTGCAGTACGACGACGTGATGAACCAGCAGCGGGAGGTCATCTATCAGCAGCGCATGAAGGTGCTGCTGGAAGATAACCTCAAGGACGTGGTGCTGCAGATGATTACCGAGTGCGTGGGGCGTTCGGTGGACATTTATGCTCCCGAGGGCGTCATCCCCGAGGAGTGGGACCTGGAAGGCCTGCTCAACCACGCCGAGCAGCTCTACCTGCCGGGACACGGGCTGCAGCCCGCCGACCTGGAGGACATGGGACGGGAGGAACTCAAAAAGTTCCTGGCGCAGAAATCGCTGGAGGCCTACGAGGCCCGCGAAGCGGAGCTGGGCGCCGAAGTGCTGCGCGAGCTGGAGCGCATGGTGCTGCTGCGCATCGTGGACGAAAAGTGGATGGACCACCTGGACGCCATGGACCAGCTGCGTGAGGGCATCGGCCTGCGCGCATACGGCCAGAAGGACCCCCTTATCGAATACAAGTTCGAAAGCTTCCAAATGTTCCAGAACATGGTGGACGCCATTCAGGACGACGTGGTGCGCTACGTCTTCCGGGTCAACGTGGTTCAGGCGCCCCGGCAGCGACAAACCGTGGAAAACAAGTACCAGGAAGAGGGCGGGCAGCGGCCCATACGCCGGGAGGCCAAGGTGGGCCGCAACGCCCCCTGCCCCTGCGGGAGCGGCAAGAAGTACAAAAAGTGCTGCGGCAAGGCGGTGTAACTTTCAACCTTTCAACACCTGGCACCAAAGGAGGAGGTTTTGATGTTCGGTGAAATACGCAGGGAGTTGGAGCCCCTGCAAAAAAGAATTGCGGAATTGAGGGTTTCCCTTTGACATCGCCGGTAAAGAGCGGAAAATTGCCGAGCTGGAGCAGGAAATCTCGCGGCCCGGTTTTTGGGACGACCAGTCCCGCGCCCAGGAAGTGATGCAAAGCGTCACTGCTCTGAAAGAGCGCGTGGCCGATTTCCACGCGCTGCTGTCCGCCGCGGAAGATTTGGCGGTCCTGATCGACCTGGGCGAGGAGGAAAACGACGCTTCCCTGGTGGAGGAGGCCGGCGCCGGCCTGGCCCGCCTGCGCAAGCAGGTGGCCGACATGGAACTGCAGGTGCTGCTCAGCGGCCCCTACGACGGCAACAACGCCATTGTCTCCATGCACGCCGGGGCCGGCGGCACCGAAGCCCAGGACTGGGTGGAAATGCTGCTGCGCATGTACACCCGCTGGGCGGAAAAAAGGCGGTTCAAGGTGAACATCATGGACTTGCTGCCGGGCGATGAGGCAGGCATTAAGAGCGTCACTTTCGGGGTCGCCGGCAAATACGCCTACGGCTACCTGAAGGCGGAAAAAGGAGTGCACCGGCTGGTGCGCATTTCTCCCTTTGATGCCGCGGGCCGGCGGCACACTTCCTTTGCTTCGGTGGATGTTTTACCCGAGGTGCAGGAAAACATCGACGTGCAGATCGACCCGGACGACCTCAAGATCGACACCTTCCGCTCCGGCGGCGCCGGGGGCCAGCACGTGAACAAAACCGACTCGGCGGTGCGCATCACCCACCTGCCCACCGGCATAGTGGTGCAGTGCCAAAACGAGCGGTCGCAGATTTCCAACCGCAACACGGCTATGAAGCTGCTCAGGGCCAAGCTGATCGACCTGGAGATACAGAAAAGGGAAGCCGAGCTGGCGGAGATGCGGGGCGAGCACCAGGAAATTGCTTGGGGCAGCCAGATCCGCTCCTACGTG
>CAJYBN010000147.1 GCA_913064925.1 uncultured Peptococcaceae bacterium | reverse complement strand
CAGTCCGGTACCCACCAGGGCCAGCACCACGTAAGCCATACCGGCAAACAGCGTGGGCAGCCCCACGAGAATGCGCATGGCTTTTTGGTCTTCGTAGCGGTCGGCGTAATAATCGGTGAAGGATACCGGCGCGTACTTGCGCAAAGGCGCCGCGGTCAACATGGAAGCCAGGGGCATGCCGGCGATGATGCCGCACATGGCCCACCAGAAAGGATAGCCCAGGATGAATACAAAGGCGGGCAAGCCCAGGAAGCTGGCCGGGCTAAGGTACGTGGAAGCCAGGGCGGCGCCGTTCACCACCGGGCCCACGTTACGGCCGCTCACCATGTAATCGGAAGCGCTTACGGCCGCCTTCCGGGTGTACCAGCCTATGCCGAACACAACCGCGAAGTAAAGGAGCGCTGCAATAACAACAATGGGCTTAACTTCCACTTGTGCTCACCCCATTCCCGCCGGCACTTTGCCCGGCTTTGCGCTTGCTGTCCCGCTCGGGGAAGTAGTACCACATCCAGGCTACGAAAATATTAACGATGAGGTTCATAAATATGCATAGGTAAAACATTATCGCGGGTGCTCCCCCGATTTTTACGTTGTAAGTGAAACCGGGGGTGGTCATTTCAATAATCATGAACATAAAAGTAAGTCCGTAAATGATGGCCAGACCTACCCAAAAGACCGGGTGTATTCCCCTAAACAAATTCAAACCCCCTTTTTTCATCTAATTTCAGGCGTTCCGTTCGACTAACTAACTTGCTTGCAATAAACATCCCCCCTTTCGGAAAAATATAAACTTTTTAAAATTTTAAAATTTTTTAACGCTTAAAAAATACCCGGTAATGCAGTTCGGTCAGCGTAAACATGGTCAATATGGGTACCCCAACACCTACCAGAAAGCCAAAGAATAGGTTATTACTTAAATCTAGCCCCAGTTTATATAACAAGAAATTGATGCCGATACCCACCAAAAAATAAGGTACAAACCACTTGCTTTTGCGATAGGCCTTTTCCCACTGTTGCTTATCTTCCTCAGACTGAAATTCAAGCCTGCGCGTGCCGCCCCTTTTCCCCGGGATAGGGATTTCAAGCACGTGTGCATCACGATTGCTGTTACCCTTTTTTTGCATGCGTTATACCTCCAAGCATATACTCTATAATTTTTACTAAAACAGTATAGTATACGAAAATTTTGAAAGTAAATATTTTTTACTTAATTCGCAAAATTCTATCGATGTATGACTATAAATACCTTGCTAACGACTTGTATTCACCTGTTACTAATAGAGTTATTCCTCATTTTACCCGTTTATAAACAGAAAATTACGTTATTATTTTTTTTAATAATCTGAACTTTATTAAATGCAAGTTTATTACCAACTGCATGCCGGGAAGGATTAAGTGTCATAATTTTCTGCTAAATTGTCTTTTTATTTCCCTTAACGGTTTTTAACCGGCGGCCGCACAGCCGCATGCGTATACAAATGTTTACGTACGGCCGGGCCGACTGTCGCGGTTTGTTGACCCGGCACATAGTTAATTGTAAACTTTTTATTACGCTAAAGTTGCAAGGCTTTTATACAACCCCGGGCAAAAAACGGCACTACCGAATACTTATTCAATTGAGCACACCATCTCAAATCTTCTTCCCGGCCCATCGTTAACAACTTCCTCCCGTGCTGCCCCAGGTCCAGGCCCGCCAAAGGACGGGCGCGGTAGTACAAAGCCAAGTCCCTGACCGCCATGGTCATATCGTCCATAACCAGGCTGCCGCTGGCAAGCTTTACCAACTCCTCTGCCACAAACCCAGCTCCCAGGGCGTCTTCCAGGGCAAACCGCCCGCCGCTGCCGGCACAAACCAGTATGATGTCCCTTTTTTCCCGCCAGGCGGCACTGGCCACAGCACCGGCGTTGAGCACGGCACCGATAAGCACCCTTTCAGCCTGTACGGAGCGCAGTATGGCCCCCGTCCCATTGGATGTCGTGAGCACCAGCACGTCGCTGCCGTCCCCGGGTCCCGCCAGAAACTCCAGCGGCGAGTTGCCCAGCGGGAATCCGGGTATTTTTTCGCCGCCGCGCTCGCCCGCCAGGGCGTAACCCCTGCCGGCGGCCAGTGCCGCCGCCTCGCCGGCGCCGGACACCGGGTAAATGCACCGGTACCCGGCGGCCAGCGCCGTTATAATGGTGCTGGTAGCGCGCAAAACATCAAAAACCACGGCAGTGGTTCCGCGCAAGCCGGCCGGATCCGCCGCGGCAGCCACCGGTATCATCTCCACATTCATGCACCATTCCTCCCCGAAATGCAAATTATAGTATTTTTAAAACAGGCAAATAAATGATATTCTATTAATGTCAGGGGGTGATTTGTTGCACCTGAAACTGCACAATCGATACAAACACTTCCGCCGCTACCGCGAAATAGCCAACGTTCTGGCCAAGCACGGGTTCGGTTACCTGCTGAACAGCCTGGGTTTGGCTGAATTCAACCCGGGCAGGGCTGCCGACGCCGGGGAAACGGATGTTCCCCGGGAAATAAAGGCGGTCCGGCTGCGCATGGTGCTGGAGGAACTGGGACCCACCTTTATCAAGCTGGGCCAGCTGTTGTCCACCCGCTCGGATATTTTTGCCCCCACCTACATAACCGAGCTGGAAAAGCTGCAGGACGAAGTGCCGCCGGTGTCTTTCGGCGATATCAGCAAGCGGCTGGAAATGGAACTGGGCCAGCCGCTTTCCCACATTTTCAGCGCCTTCGACCCCACGCCCCTGGCTGCCGCTTCCATCGGGCAGGTGCACGCGGCCAGGCTGGCCGACGGCACCAGGGTGGCGGTTAAAGTACAGCGGCCGGGCATACGCAGCATTGTGGAAACGGACATGGAAATTCTCTACGACCTGGCCGGGCTGGCGCAAAGGCACACAACCTGGGGTGAATTATACAGGCTCACCGAGATAGTGGCGGAATTCGATCATATTCTACACAATGAACTGGACTTCATTGCGGAAGGCCGCCACGCCGAAACCCTGGCCGCCAACTTCGCCGAAGACGAAGAAGTTTATATTCCTCGCATATACTGGGATTATACCACAAAAAAGGTGCTAACCCTGGAATTCCTCGACGGGATTAAATTAACCAACTTGCAAGGGCTGGCGGAGGCAGGTCACGACCCGGCGGAAATAGGGCGCAAGCTGATAGAGGCCTTGCTGCAGCAAATACTTATCGACGGTTACTTCCACGCCGACCCGCACCCCGGCAACATGATGGTGCTTGCCGACGGCAAACTGGCCTTTTTGGATTTCGGCATCATGGGAAGCCTGGACCAGGACATGCGGGACCATATAACCAGCTTGATATTCGGGTTGATCAACAAGAACTCCGGTGATATTCTCCGGGCGGTGACAAATATGGGCGTTTTGCCCGCCCACGTCAACATGTTCCAATTGCGCCGGGACATCGATCGCCTGCGGGAAAAGTACTATGAAATTCCCCTCAAGGACATCAGTGCGGCAGAGTCACTAGGCGACATCATGAGCGTGGCGTACCGCCACCGCATCCAGGTGCCCACCGAATTTACCCTGCTGGTAAAGACGCTGGTGGTGACGGAGGGCATTGCCACGAGATTGAACCCGGATATCCGCATCGTTCAAATTGCCGAGCCTTTGGGGCGCAAGCTGCTGCGCCACCGGTTCAGCCCCAGCAGAATAAGAAAACTCTTTTGGGACAATATTAACGACTATCACATACTTTTTTCCCGCCTGCCCGGGCAGCTAAATCATATTATTGAACTGTTGCACAAGGGAGAAATAAAGGTCAGAACCGAAAACCCGGATATAGACAGGGCGCTTTCCCGCTTGAATACAATGATAAATCGCTTGGTCTACAGCATCATCGCCGGCGCCTTAATTATCGGTTCCTCAATGTTGATAAGGGAAAGAATCACCTTCTGGGGCATCCCCCTGGCGGAGCTAGGTTTTATCCTGGCCGGCATCACGGGGCTGTGGTTGCTGGTCACGATGATCAGGTCGAAATTCCATTGAACCGAGATGTTTTCGTGCACAGAATAAACTGTTACACAGAAGAATGCCGCTTTAATATCACTATGAAAATTAACGCCCCCGGGACATCGCCCCAGCGGCGCCTGGCCCGCAGTACGCGCGTAGCCCATCGCCTGTACTGTGAGAATTTTCACCCGCCCTTAAGTACCCCGGCAAAAGTATCAAGTTTGCCCCGCCGGGCGCCGAATATTAAAAACAGCTACAATTTCACCGGCCGGTCAATTGGACAGCCAGTGTGAAATATTTGCAGGATTATTATTCTATTTGTAGAAATATGAACTAATTTTGCGAGAAATATATGTGACGCTGCGGGGTGATCTTTTGACCGACATCGATAACGGCGTTGCTTTGGTGGTAACGGAAGATGGGCTGAAGGCGTTCATCACCGTGAGGAACGAGGAATCGGTAAATGAAAAATTAATCAACGACCTACTGCGGCAAAAAAACATCAAGTACGGTATTGACCGGGAAATCATTGAAGACCTGCTGGAAAATCCCCGCAAGGGAACGTTTATTGTGGCTACAGGCCAACCGCCGCGGGAAGGCCGGGACGGGTACATGCAGTACCTGTTTACCACCGGCGCCCGGACGGCGCCGCAGGACGCACCCGGCGAAAAAAACATTGATTTCCGGGAAATATTTAACGTTCCATCGGTAAACGCCAACGCCGTTCTGGCCGTCTACCACCCGGCCGAAAAGGGAGAAGACGGGCGTACGGTGACCGGCGAGGTCATCCCCGCCCGTAAGGTAACGGAACTGGCGGTACGGGCCGGTAAAGGCGCTGCCCTGTCGCCGGACGGCTTGTCGGTGGTCAGTACCGTAAGCGGCCGCCCCTGGGTCAAGAAATTGGGCAAAAACGTTACCGTGGGCGTAGAGGCCGTTTACCGGCACGAAGGAGACGTGGACATAAAATCCGGCAACCTGCGGTTCAACGGCGACGTGTTTATCACCGGCAACGTGATGGAAAATATGATCGTGGAAGTTACCGGCAACCTCAAGGTGGCGGGGTTCATCTCCCGCGCCAGCGTCCACACCACCGGCAACCTGGAAGTGATGAAGGTCGTCACCGCCAGCAAAATCGTCACCGGCAGCGCCACAGCCTCACACGACCAAATTGAAAAAAAATTGCGCAGCATCGAAAAATCCATCGCCGCCTTGGATGCCGCGGCGCGGCAGCTGCAGGACAAGTTAAGACAAGGTAACAAAAACGTCCAGTTCGGCCAGGTAATCATAACCCTGCTGGACAAAAAATTTACCGGTTTGAAAAAGCAAGTGCAAGAATTCAACGACCTGGTCTATAAGCACAACTACAAGCCGCCCCGCCAGCTGGAACAAGCCATACAATCCCTTTCCCACATTTGCGGCATCCAGGCCCTGAAACTGCAGAACCTGCAGAATATAAGGGAAAACCTGGCGACAGCGTTGGATTACCTGGGTTACCTGGAAAAAAATGAGGCGCATATCATTGCCCACAGCGTGTGGAATTCCGACCTGGAGGCTACCGGCAGTATAAAAATTATCGGCCAGGGGGCATTCAATTCCAGGCTTACAGCCCTCGGTAACGTAGAGATCAAGGGCGTTTTCCGGGGCGGGGAGATATACGCGGCGGGCGGCGTCAAAGCCGGAGAAATAGGCGGCCCCATGGGCATCCGGACCCACGTACGCACCGCCGAAGGCAGCATCATCAGAGCTGCGCGCGTTTATAGCGGCTCGGTGCTGCAAGTGGGAACGCGAGTGTTTACCGCCCGCGAGGATTACAATATGGTGGTAGCCCGGGTTAACGAACACGGAGAAATTGTGCTGCATTGAAAAGCGCCAATTACTGGGAGGCAACGCAGCTGATGTACAGGCGCAAGCAAACCAGAAAGGAAAAAGACAGGAGCGAGCGCTGGCTCATTACATACGCTGATATGATCACCCTGCTGATGATTTTTTTTATCGTCATGTACTCGCTCAGCAAAATAGACGTGGCCAAGTTTAAAACCCTGGCGGAATCGCTGGCTGCAGTATTCGGTGCGGGCGGCATGATTCTGGAAAGCCCGGGGCCGGCAGTGGTTCCCGGCAGTCCCCCGGAGCAGATCAAGGAGCTGGTGGAAAAAGCGCAGCTGGAAAAGCTCAAGCAAAGGCTGGAGAACTACATCCGGGAAAACGGGCTGGCCGCCAAAGTTTCTGTATCCACGGAGGAACGGGGGATAGTACTCAGCTTCCAGGACGACGTATTATTCGATCTGGGCTCGGCCCGGCTCACCGATAAAGCCAAAGAAATACTGGGTAAGGTGGCGCCCATCCTGGTGGATACCCCCAACTACATACGCATTGAAGGGCACACCGACAACCTGCCCATCAACACGCCCAGGTTCCCTTCCAACTGGGAATTGTCAGCGGCCCGGGCCACCAACGTGGTGCAGGAGCTCATCCATAACCACGGCCTCCCCCCCCACAAGCTGTCGGCCGCCGCTTACGGCGAATACCGGCCCAGAGTGCCCAACGACAGCGATTACAACCGGCAGTTGAACCGCCGTGTCAATATTGTCATCCTGCGCAGCAAATTTGCCGGGGCGGAACCGCACGCCGTCAAATACCCGCCCGAAACCAGCGGCGTTGCCGGTGTGCAGCCAGCCCAATAACCGCCGGAAAAGCACTTTTGCGCAAAACTCACTCGTGAGGGATGATCGATCCATGGATTTAGCAACAATTATAGGTTTTACCTTGGGCGTGGGAGCCCTGCTCGCCGGCTTTTTATGGGAAGGGGGACACGCCAGCGCGCTGCTGCAGCCCAGCGCTGCTTTAATCGTGTTCGGCGGTACCATCGGCGCCACGCTCTTCAGCTTTTCGCTGGGCGATTTTAAAGCCGTGCCGCAGCTGTTGAAGCTGGCGGTGCTGAACAAGCCCTACGATCCGGCCCAGACCATCGAGGACATCGTGTCCATGGCCGAGGAAGCCAGGCGGGAGGGCTTGCTGTACCTGGAGAACCGGTTG
>CAJYBN010000146.1 GCA_913064925.1 uncultured Peptococcaceae bacterium | reverse complement strand
TACCGGGTTGGCGATGACGGCCGCTTGGTGATATATGAACCAGAAGCAGAAATTGTAAGGCTAATATTCCGGCTTTATCTGAACGGGATGACAACGGCGCCTTTAGCCGAGTATTTAAACGCCAGGGACATACCCACGCCAACACGGTCCAAAGGCACAAAACAGGTAAGCACCGGCAGGTGGCAGGCCGGTCATATAAGCATAATTCTGCGAAATAGTATTTATATAGGGGAGTATAAAACCATGCGCCGCTCTAAGAAGAATAAAGAAGGAGTTATTATCAAAACGCCGCCCATAGTGACAAGTGAAGAATTTGAACAAGCCAATAAACTTCTGGCTGCAAATTCAGACGGTGCCAGGGGCACTAAGGGGAGGAAATATCTTCTCCGCGGCCTTGTTTACTGCGGCCACTGCGGTTATGCAATGGTAGGAAATGTACGTCACGCTCGAACCGGGCGTGTTTATTACCGCTGTGCCAGGCGGAATAATTACGGCGATGGAATAAGGTGTAATAATAAACAAATAAAGGCCCAGCCTTTGGAAGAAGCTATTTGGAGCGACATAATCAACTTTATCAAAAATCCTGGGGAAGTATTAAAAATGCTCAAGGAGAAAATAAGCCGGGAAGCCGTTGATGTGGAACCTGTCAAGCAGGAACTGGAAGAAATTGATGCCGCGATACTTGAGAAAAAGGCAGCCCGGGGGCGCGTAATCTCGATGGTGACCAAGGGCGCGATTAGCGAAGAGGAAGCCGAGATTGAGCTCATGTCTTTAAAGCGGGAAATGGACGTTTTGCACTGCCGCCGGGATGATCTTTTTGCAGTTATGCTGCAAAACCAGGAACAAAAAAATGCCGCTACTAACATAGCGGTGGCTCTTGAAAAATATAAAGACGTTCTTGATAGTGTAAAGCCCGTACCCGAGGTGGTAAAGCTCCTGGTAGAGCGCATAGACGTTTACACCGAGGAGAGGGAGGGCAGGAAATACTCCCGGGCGGTTGTTAAGTACCGGTTTGCCCCATCAAACTGCGGGTTTGAGTTAAGCTTTTCAGGAAATGCTTAAGTGCGACGAAAAGTTTCTCTGGAACTTGCTCAGCCTTTCTCAGGAAGGCAACTTTAAGGCCGGCCGGTTTGCCCTAATTTACGCCGACGAGTAGTCAGTTATACGATTACACCAAAAACAATTTTGGCACAATGTGAAGATCAAATGCACCCTTGCCGGTTTTGGTAAGAATTATTTTATCAATCACGGAATGTAAAAGATTATTCTTTACAGTTCTATCCCCGGCAACCTGGTAGGCTTCCAGGCAGGTTACGACCCTGTTTCTGTATTTTTCGATAACAGCCTCCAGGTTGTCCACCTGATTTTCACCTGCAGGGGTTTCTTCATGGGTAATGGATTCGAGGCGTTTTAGTTCTTCTTCCAACTCTTTTTTGCGCATTATGAAGGTGCTGTCGTCATAAATCCCTTCTTCATACTTTTGGCAGATAAAATTCAGGCGGCGCTTTAAATCGTTTATCCTCTCTTCTACCAGGTTAAAGATGTTTTCGTTGTTGTACGTGTTTTTCTTCTGGTTTTCGTAAACTTCCCTGTAGTTTTCGAGCAGGAATTCGAAGTCGTGGCCCTTTAACTGTTTCAGGAAAGTTATTATTTCCTTTTCCACATCGCGGTATTTGACGAAGGTGCAGCCAACGGTCGTACACCAGAGAAATTCCTTTCTGTAAATGCTTTCCGAACCATCTTTTTTCCTGTAGTGCTGCACGTTGTAGTGCCTGACCATCCTTCTACCGCACCTGCCGCATACTATGAGGGAGGCTAATTCGCACGGTGAAAAGTCCAGCTTTACGCTTGCCCCTTTTTTAGACCTGTTTATCTTCTCCTGGGCTTTGTCCCATAACTCCTTTTCTATGATGGGTTCATGGGCGTTTTCCACAACTATCCATTCGCTGCTGGGCCGGTGGATAACCTTGTTGCCGGCCCTCTTTGTTTTTCTATAGGTAAGCGTACCTACATATACAGGGTTTTTTAATATCCGCCTAACCGTGAGCATTTTCCAGCTTGCAGCCCGCCTGGGTGAGGGTATGCCCATTCTGGTGAGATACGTTGCTATCGCCTGGTAGGACACGTCCTTCACTTTACCTTTTACTTCCAACCCAAAAACGAAGGAATTAAAAATCAACCTAACTACTTCCGCTTCATCTTCGCATATCTCCAGTTTTGTTTTGTTTTTGTTAAATCTATAGCCATAAGGCACGGACCCGGCGATCCACTTTCCTTCGGCGGCGTAGTTGTACTTTGCACTGACCAGGCGCTCCTTGATCATCTCAAACTCTTCTCTGGAAAAGAACAGCTCGAACCTTACCAGGCGGCAGTCGGCAGGGTTGGAAGGGTCATATATGCGGTAGGGGGTGATGATGTAAAGGCCCCGGCAAAAAAGATCGTAGATTATACCGTTGTCGGCGAAGCTACCTCTGCCCAGGCGTGAAATTTCCTTCACGGCTACGGCTTTATAAAGGCCGTCCTGTATTTCTCTGAGCAGTTGCTGAAACACCGGCCTGCTCTCAATCTTGTCCCCCGATCCTATCTCGCAGTAGAGAACGTAGGGAATTTTGAGGTCGGAGAGAACTTTTTCCATAATGTTCCGCTGGGCGGCGAGAGTATCTTCGCCGGTGCGCTTTTCCCTTTCGATGTCCTGCCGTGAGCGGCGTATATAACAGGCGCAGTTGGATATTCGAGATATGATGTCCTGCATATCAACACCTCTGCTTTTTGGTTTAATATATACGGTTCAATACACACAAAAAATGTCCTTTTAACTGAAGCCAAAAAAATGATAAAAACCTGCTACCGAATGGCCTACAATCTCAACCTTAAAGGGATCACCGTCTTCCGGGACGGCTGCAAGCAGGGCACGGTCACGGTGGGCAGGAAAAAAGAAAAGCCGGCTGCCGGCAAGTTGGGGGGGCGGCGAAATTCTGCCCCGCCCGGAAAACGCCGTGGGAAGGGCTTACCGCCTGGATTCGGGCTGCGGAAAAATATACCTGACAATGAACTACCAGCCCGAAAGCGGCGAAATCCTGGAGACGTTCATTACCACCGGCTCCGACGGCGGGTGCTTAATTTATACTGAAGCCACGTCCCGCCTGATCAGCCTGGCCATCAGGGGCGGCATTCCGGTAGAAGAAATCATCGAACAGCTCCAGAGCACCCACGCCTGTCCGTCGTACCAGTTTGCCCGGGGGCGCGGCAAGAAACTATCGCCCGGTAAGTCCTGCGCGTCTGCGATCGCCAGAAAACTGCAGGACATGCTGGCCGAGCTGAACGGAAAGGAATCTGCAGTGCCCGGCGGCGGAAAAGAGAAGTGCCCGGCCTGCGGCGCCTTTGCAATGCAGAAGGCAGAGGGGTGCAGGGTGTGCGTATCTTGCGGCTTTTCAATTTGTTAGACAAAAATAGGGAAATGTCAGGTCACTTCCAGAGCCAATGCTTTCTTCAGGATATTCCGGGCAGTGTTTATACTGTTAGCAACCCCGGTTACCGGTAGAACTGAAAATATGCAATGCCCGCCAAGAAGTCCCTTCCTTACGTTAAATGTACTAAAGTTAAGCATAGTTTTCATAGTACATAACGAGCCCAATAGCAGGTTAATTTCTACGTTATAAAATACCTATCTATACTTAGTTGACAAGGTGATTAAAAGTAGTCGCAGTAGTGGCTGTGGGTCTTGTGGGTAACTCGTAGAGTTATCCATCAAGCCCACAGCCATGTTTACAACGTATAACCCTTGATATGCCTGTATTTTTTGCAGGCAAGTATAGATAAATGAATTGGAGGGCATCCATTCATAGGCGCGTCCATCTGCCTATCCCGGCCATTCACGGTATACCTTTCCTGCTCACAACGAAGACGACTTTATGATCAGGCGCGTCCAGAACAAGGAAAGCAAAAAAATAAACTTAGCAACAGAAAAGCCAGCAGGATGGTTGTTTTGCGCATTTCGAAACATCTCGCACCGCATAGGTATTTATCTGATTTTTTCTACTTCCCAGCGGGCTCCTGCACTGGAATGGAAAAAATTATCTTCCTGCTACCATCTCCGTCGTCTTGGAGCCAAGCTTCGTCCGATAGTACTCCACGATCAGCTTGTCCACCTTCCGGCTGGCCGTCAGGAGCTTTTCTTTGTCGCCGGAGTCGGTAGCCAAGAGTTCCCTCCTGGCCTTTTCCAGCCGCAGGATCACCCTACCGAGATCCAACAAAAACTTCCCCTTTTCGCCAACTTATACCAGGTTCAATTGAACCACTTTCATGAAAATACGTCAAGAAAAATCCTGTCGAACGGTGACATTTCTTTAAGCCACGTACCGACCGGTCCGGAAAGCTCCGGAACTGCGGGCGGTTTCTGTTTTCCAGGTGACATCAGTTTTAACCCGCCGCAAGTTACCGGGCTTTAGCCCGAGTAAATAGGCGGGTTTTAATATGGCTTTAGCCGATAAACAAACATTTGTTCTTGCTGTAGATTTATGATATATTTGAAACAAAGACATCTACTGGTGATTGCATGGACTACATGAGAGATGAGCACAGGGTACATCAAATTCGGCTGCGAAATACTAGTAGTCAACAAGGCCGAAGACATGTCCCCGGCCCAGGAGTTGACCGAAGACCTGATCAGCATCGTCCAGCATTTTGCGGCCAAGTTTTACGGCCAGAGGACATGCAAAGCACGAAAGCTCACCAAAACCGTCCGGGAGGCGTTGAAAAATGCAGCAGACGGTAAGGCAGAAAAGTCTGCCGCTGAACAGTGAGAAATGGGCCAGGATAACCGAAACTGCCGGAGCTTATGCCCGGCAGAAGGACGCCTTCCTGGTGGAGTACGGGCACATAAAATACCTGCATTACCTGAGTGAAAAGCGAAAGCTGCGGGACGAACTAGTTTCTGCCGGTTTTACAAGCCCCTTTGGCCTGCAGGCCCGGCAGTGGAAGCTGGCCTTAGACGACGCCCTTTTCACCCTGGAGAGGCAGTTTGAGGCTGCCGTCGTCGAAGTCAAAGAGTGCCTTTACCGCCACGAAGGGCTAACCGACGAAGAAAAGCACTATGCCTCCTGGTTGCTGTACAAGCACAAAAAACATGGTCGCGACTGGAAGCGCATCCAGGCGATCTTCACTGGCAAAGATATCGTCAGCGAAGAGATAAACCTGGACGCGGAAGGCCGCGCCAAAGTGAGAAAATACCTAAAGCGCGTCTTTCGCCGCGTTTTGGGCAAAAAGCCCCGCGTCAAGAAAGCCCGCAGTTTCACCGTCGATCAGCAGATGTACCGGGTGTTTGCCGTCGGCAGCCGGCAGTACATTGCCGTGGCTACTTTAACCCCTGGCGAGAGGGTGATTATCCCGCTGGCCGGGGTACATGCCATAGAAGGCAACCTGCGGGTGATACTGTTGCCTGACGAACGGGCGGTAGAAATCCACCTGACCAGGGAACCGCAGACTTACCCGCCCGGTGAGGAAGAGGCGGGCATCGACCTGGGCGTGACCGAAGTATTCACTGACGACACGGGCAGAAAATACCGGCCCGAATATGGTGAGGCCCTGCAGGAAATGTCCGACCACATCCTGGACAAGAGCCGAAAGCGCGGCAAGCTCCGGGCGTTGCGCCGGAAGTTCCTCGAACAGGACCCGAATAAGGCCCGGCGCATCTTAAAACACAACCTGGGCCTTATTAAGCAAACCAAAAGGAACAAAAAATACCGAACCAGGTGCGAGAACGAAATCAACCGGGCGTTTAACGAATTCTACAAAGAACGTCGACCGAAGATAATTGCCTACGAAGACCTCGCCCACCTGCGCGGGAAGGCCAGGAGCAAGGGTCTCTCCCGCAAGGTGAGCGGCTGGCAGCGCAGCATTATCAAAGAACGGCTGGAATACAAGAATTACATTTACTCTGTCGCCGACCCCGGCCCGGTGAATGCGGCCTACTCCAGCCAGACGTGCCCCATGTGCGGCTGGGTGGACGCAAAGAATCGCCGCGGGGACGTTTTTAAGTGTCAGAAATGCGGTTTTGCAGCCGATGCGGACAACGTAGCCGCGCTGAACCTTAAGTCCAGACTGCATGACAAAGAGATAACCAGGTACACGCCGTATAAAAAAGTAAAAGAAATTCTACTTGAGCGTTACCGTCAAAAGCAAGTCAGTTAACACTTTATCCTCCCGGGATGTTCCCGGGAAAGGACAGGGACTGGCCCGGTGGGAGAAAGCTCCGACGGAACGTGCGTTGGCTGGCAGTGGCGCACGCGAAGCGGGCTTTAACGATGAGGTTTCCTGCGGGGGACTGAGCACTGCCGGGTAGCCTGCACTGAAATGTACGGGAAACGGCATTCCGGTCGGCCAAACCGTCCCTGTCCTTCAGGTGGGAGCCTTTGGGCGATAAAACCACTCCGCTGTTTGGAAGCTGTCAGGCTGGATAAAGACGGTGGGCCTTTCGGGTCTGCCGGATGACGTACCGGTTTGGCGGTCACTGTTTCGGGCGGGACTCCAGAAGCCCGTGGTCCGCCTGCCCCGTCAGCCGGGCAGGTGGGGGGTACCCGGCCTCTCGGAGAGCGTGAACTGCTTTTGCTGTCACTTTTATCGCTACTTGATAGAAGTTGATAGCAAAAATGAAACAGTGCAAGGAAGTGGCAAAAGGCGGGAGGTTCTCCCTCGCGGCAAGCAGGCTTCCGGAACAGGAACTGCGGGCCATGCGAAGATTCGAAGAAGAGGGCGGCAGGGCCTTTCTTCTGGTGGCCTTTTGGGGAGAGGGCGCGTTGGCAGCATACCCCTACCCTTTCGTCAAGGAAAAACTTGCTTCCGGCGCAAAATCTCTATGTTTAGAAGAAGGAATCCTGTTTTCATTGGGAAGTAGGAAGGATATGCCGCCGGTCAACGCCGCTCACCTGCTAAACATAGTTGCCGGGGAACCGGCGTCAAAGATTCGGGCAAAAAATTAATCATCAAGCCGGGTTTCCCGGCTTTTTGCTTGCAGGAGGTCATAGACCCCACGCCTGAAGGCAGGGGCATACGCGCAGCAGAAAGGATGGTGATTTTTGTCAACAGTGAAGAAC
>CAJYBN010000145.1 GCA_913064925.1 uncultured Peptococcaceae bacterium | reverse complement strand
TTCCCCCTCCCTCCAAGTGAAAATGCTGCGCTTCCTGCAGGAAGGCGAGTTCAAGCCCGTGGGCTCGAACGAAAACCGCCACTCCGACATCCGCATCATCGCCGCCACCCACCAAAACCTTGAAGATTTAATCGCCACGGGTCGTTTCAGGGAAGATTTGTTTTACCGCATCAGCGTTATCCCGATTACTATTCCGCCATTAAGGGAAAGGCCCGGGGATATTGAGCTGTTGCTATACTACTACATAAAAAAATACTGCATTTTGCTCAATAAAAAATTTAAATCTATTTCTCACGAAGCCCTGGAACTGTTAAAATCATATTCCTGGCCCGGCAATGTTCGGGAACTGGAAAACGTAGTTGAGTACAGCATCAGTATCGACGATCAAGATGAAATAACCGTGGAAAGCCTGCCGCACCAGATTCGCCCCGCCCACCACCGGCAATCCAAGCCGGCAGCGGTAAAGGTCAATGCCAATAAACCCGATCGAGATGAACTGGTGCAGCTTTTAAGCCGCTTTGGCAAAACTACTCAGGGAAAAAAGGAATTAGCCCGGCACCTTGGCGTAAGTCTTGCTACACTGTACAGGTGGCTTAAGAAAAACAAACTGTAACCACTCTGTAGATCAAATAAATAAAGAAGGGGATTAAATGAAGAACATTGACAGGGACTGGATCCAATATCTACACTTGGGTGGTATTTTTCTTGGTTCAGGAGGGGGCGGCGATCCGGAGAGTTTGTCCTTCTTCCTGAATGATATTTTAACCGGTGATAAGACAATCCGGCTTATCAGCCTGGAAGAGCTTGACGCGGAGGGTTATTATGCTTCGGTGAACATGATGGGGTCACCGGAGTTGATGGGGCAATATTTCCCCGCGGGAGTGGAAGGGGTTAAAGCTCTGGAACGCCTTCAGGCTTTGACGGGACAGGAATTTAAGGGAATAACAACAATAGAATGCGCCGGAGTAAATATCCTTTATCCTATGCTGGTGGCCGGAAGACTGGGTTTACCGGTGGTGGATGCAGATTCCATGGGACGCGCTTTTCCGGAACTGCAAATGACCACCTTTAACTTCGCACAGATTCCCGGCACACCATTAACTTTGATTGACAGCTTTGGCCGAGAACATGACTTTTTTGAGAATGACAATTTTCTTTTAGAATTAAACACCCGTAAGGTAATAAGTGAAGGCGGCGGCGTCGGCTTTTTCGCCGGTTTTTCCAACAAAGGCAGCATTTTAAAACACATCCTTATTCCCGGAACCATCTCCTTTGCCGCCGAGTTGGGACAAGTTTTTGCCAACTCAAGTTCTTATTCGCAACTGCTGGAAAAGCTTATTTTTGTTACTAAAAACTCCATCTACGGCAGCGCCATAGAATTGTTTACCGGTTCAATAAAAGATATAGAAACGGAATCATTGAGTTTACGCACCATTACCATTAAGGGAAGCGGTTCTTACATAAATGAAGAATTTAAAATACTAATGCAAAACGAAAATCTCTTCGCTTACCGCCAAAACAAAATAGCCGCCATGGTCCCGGATCTGATTTCAGTTATTAATCTGGAGACGCTGAGGCCCGTTAATAACAACAACCTGCTGCCGGGCATGGAAGTATCCGTCATTGGCACGCCTGCACCACTGCCCTTAAAAACAAAAAAGAATCTGGATATTGTGGGGCCCCAATGCTTTGGTTATAAATCCGGTTATGAGCCTTTGGAAAAACTTTATTATTCTTATTATTATTAATAGGTTGGTTGGACCTTGATTGCACTTACGCACGCGCTATACCCCGGGAGGAAAAGTTAATGAAAGGGAATCTTGTTCTCTTTTGGCTGGAAGAAAAAGTGGCCCTTTGTTACGGCCGGGATACAATAGTTTTGGCGGCTGAAACATACCCGTTGGATTACCCGGAAACCCTGCCTGAAATTATCAATGGTTTTTTACACGCAAATGGCATTTCGGCACCTGATATTGAAAAGATACTGGTTGTGGCCGATCTAACTGTATTACTGCAGAAAAGACTAAAGGAAGACTTTTCTTTTGGCTATTTCAGAATCACCCCCGCCGCTTTTGAATACCCGCCCGTTAACAGCTTACTTAAAGAAAGCAGCGTAGAATTACATTATTTTAACCTGCCGCTGCCCGATCATCCCGAATACACGTTACAAATGCAACTGGCTTTAAAATCGATTTCCAACCTTCCAATTAAGCATATTGCAATAAACAGCACCCTGTCGTTAATTGAACCCGCGGGGGAAAAACGCTTAATAGAAGAAGGGGAAAAACTTTACCCGGGCAGGTTTATTTATTACCCTTCGTACAACTACAGTACGGCAAATTTCCTGTTAAGAGAAAATGTTTTATTAATAAACCTCATACTGTCGGAACCGGTGGAATTATTTTTTTCCTGGCTGAGCAACTCATTTAAACACTGCTCGGTTTCCGCGCCCATTTATTTTTTGAAAGGTGACGGTACGCTAACCAGCAGTCGAACTGTTAAAATAAACCCGCTTCTCACCTGGCAATCTCAATTCGCCTCGTATGCAATGGGTGGCAGCAGGTGGACGAGTGAAGGTGACAGTATTATTGCCGCACAAAACGGTGAGGACATTTGCCTCGGGCTAACCGAGAACTACCTGCCCAAAACAGCCGGCGGCATAAACAGCTTTTGGGGTCTGGAAATCCCGGGCAAGTACCCTATTACCACCAGGCTCAAGAAAAGAAACGGCCATAAGAAATGGGAGAAAACGCTGGATAAAATCAACCCGTTCCCGGGAACCGTACCAATAATAAGTTTTGTACCTTCCATTAGTACTTCACCGGTTTTTAGGTATCCACTCGTTACTATACCGGACGAGCCGTGCGTTTGGGCGGTTGGAGTGCTTACAGCCCCCTACAGAATGGAAATAGAAAAGGTGGTTTTCTTTTCTCAATCATACCAGTTCCAGGTGGAAAAACAGGGTCTTTTGGATATCGCGCTTTACCAACTTAACCGGGAAGGAGTACATCTCTCCGATATAAGCCACCGGTTTGAGGAATTATCATTAAGATATTTACCTCAAAACGCATATCTTCTCAGGCTAACAATCTCTGGTAACTTGTTGTAGAATTATTTGTACCTGGTCCTCCAACTCAGTAGATGGCGCAGCTTTTTTCATGGCTTAATGTAGGCGTAACCGGCGGCCTGCTTCTGCACAATTTCGGTAATGGCCGCCGGGACCACCGTTACAAACGGGGGCAGCGCGTTTTCATCCAGGGAATGCATTTTCAGGGCGTTGCGGCAGGCGACAAAGGCCACGCCCGCTTCCGCCAGCCCGGCCATCTCCGCGTGCAGCTTTTTCTTATCTTCCCCCGCGTTGCCGTCAGCATAAGCGAGAACCGCGGCTCCGTTGGCCACCACCTCGATGTCGGCGTTTTCCCGCCCCACGTCTTTGATGAAGTTGGTCACGTTAACCAGAACCCTTGGCCACCTTTCGAGCTCGTTGACATGAAAAAGCACCTTGAGCTTACTCACTTGAAATCCCTCCTGTCTCTGATGTGCACTAACGACATCCAAGCTGATTTGTTTTTCTAATTTATACAGCATAAAGCGTATTTCTTTTATCTCCGCCGCCCGGACCGGCGAAAACATCTTGGCGTACTCCTCCAGCACCCGGGCCGCTTCCTGGGCCCGCTTGAAATTGGCCGCCAGTATTTCCCCGTGCGTCGAGCGGGTCATTTCCGAGCCGGTGTTCAGCCCGGCGCCCACATCCCCGCCGCTGTCCCGGGCGGAAAGCAGGGCCGCCGGGCCGCCGGGCAGTTCCTCCACAAGTTTTCCCAGGGCGTGCCGGGCCTCTTTCAGGGCCAGCGTCGCCGTCCCGTCATCGTAAATGAACCGGACCGTGTCCTCGATCACCCGCAGCCCTTCGCGCAGCCGGTTCAGGTTGGCATCTATGATCCGCAGCACCCCATCCATTTTATAGAACGTCCTCTCCCCGCAGGACCCGGTTCATGTTCCGCACCGCGCACATTTTGCCGCACATGGTGCAGGAGTCCTCGTGCTGGGGGCGGGACTCGGCCCGGTACCGCCTAGCCTTGTCGGGGTCGATGGCCAGCTGGAACATCTTTTCCCAGTCCAAATTGGCCCTAGCCTCGCTCATGTCGTCGTCCCACTGCCGCGCCCCGGGGATGCCCTTGGCGATGTCGGCGGCGTGGGCGGCGATCCGGGCGGCGATAATACCCTCTTTCATGTCCTCCAGGGTGGGCAGGCGCAGGTGTTCGGCCGGCGTAACGTAGCAGAGGAAATCGGCGCCGCTGGCGGCGGCGATGGCGCCGCCGATGGCGCTAGTAATGTGGTCGTAGCCAGGGGCCACGTCCGTAACCAGCGGGCCCAGCACGTAAAAGGGCGCGCCGTGGCACAATTTCTTCTCCAGCATCATGTTGGCGGCGATTTCATTGAGCGGCATGTGCCCCGGCCCCTCGATCATCACCTGCACCCCGCGCTCCCACGCCCGGCGGGTCAACTCGCCCAGCACCATCAGTTCGTGCACCTGGGACGCGTCGGTGGCGTCTTTGAGGCAGCCCGGGCGGCAGGCGTCCCCCAGGCTGATGGTGACGTCATACCGGCTGCAAATATCCAGCAGGTCGTCGTAATACTCGTAAAATGGATTTTCCCTGCCGTTCATCTCCATCCAGGCGAACAGCAGCGATCCGCCCCGGGAAACAATGTTGGTCAACCGCGGGTTGCGCCGGAACACCGCCGCGGTTTCGCGGTTGATGCCAGCGTGAATGGTCATGAAATCCACGCCGTCCCTGGCATGCTCTTCCACCACGCCCAGGAATTCCTCCGGCGTAATCTTCTCCAGTTCCTTGTCGTAAAAACCCACGGCGTCGTAAACGGGCACGGTGCCGACGGCCACCGGCGACATTTCCACCAGCCGGCGCCGGAATTCCCCGGTTTTCCCGTAGCAGCTCAGGTCCATGATGGCGTCGGCCTTGAGCTCCACGGCGTAGCGGGCTTTTTCCATTTCCGCCTCCACGTCGCAGCAGTCCCTGGACACGCCAAGGTTGACGTTGATCTTGGTACGCAGCCCCTCGCCGATGCCGCAGGGGTCCAGGGCAGCATGGTTTTTGTTGGCCGGGATGACTACCCGGCCCGCGGCCACCAGCTGCTGCAGCCTGCGCACGTCCACGTTCTCCTTGCGGGCCACCGCCTCCATTTCATTGGTTATGATGCCCCGGCGGGCGGCGTCCATCTGGGTGGTATATTTCATCTAAATTAATCCTCCTTCCGGGCGATGGCGGCCCTTAAAGCGCGCACTTTAGCGGCGATGTCCGCGGCGCCCACAATTTCCGTCACCAGGGCGATGCAGCGGGCGCCGCGCCGGGCCACCTCTGCAATGTTGTGCTCTTTGATGCCCCCGATGGCCACAAAGGGTATATCCAGGTTGTTGACCACGTATTCCAGGTACTGGAGCCCCACCGGGGCGCACACGTCCTTCTTGGTGCTGGTGGCGAAGAGCGGGCCCACGCCGATGTAGTCCACCCCGCTCTCCACGGCGGCCCTGGCCTGGGCCGGGGAGTGGGTGGACATGCCGATGATCATTTCGTCGCCCACCAGGGCGCGGATTTTTTCCGGCGGCAGGTCGTCTTGGCCCACGTGCACGCCGTCCGCCCCCACCAGCAGCGCCAGGTCGACGTGGTCGTTGACGATAAAGGTGACGCCCGCCGCCCGGGTCATCTCCCTGATTTGCGCGCACTCGCGGTACTTTTCCCGCATGGATTTGTCCTTTTCCCGGTACTGGATGACTTTTATGCCGGCTTCAATCATGTGCCGGACCACCTCGACGTTGGTCCTGCCCCGGGAGTATTCCTCGGCGGTGATGCCGTATATGTCGGCTGCCAGCAGCCCGGCCAACCCGGGTCTTCGGGCCATGTTGATCACCAACCTTCCTTTAAAGCATCTGCCAGTCCTTGTAGACGGGCTGGTAGCCGTGGCTGTAGATCACCCTGGCCATGGTGGCCACGTCCCTCTCGTCCGAGATGTCGAACTGGCCGGTTGATTTCCCCGCCGCCGCACGGCCCCCCACCGCCGTGCACGAGCCCGCCGACATCCTGGTCACGCCCAGCTTGATTAGGTGTTCCCGCAGCGCGGGGGATTCCCGGGTGGAAATGGTGATACCGGCCCGGGGCATGAACAGCCGGAAGGCCAGCATGTACTGCACCAGGTTTTTGTCGCTCACCCTAACCCTGGGCGCGTATCCCCCCAGGTGCGGGCGCATGCGGGGCGGGGACATGCTCACCTCCACATCGGGATAACGGTTCTGGAGGTAATTGGCATGCAGTCCGGTAAAGAAGGCCTCGCTGCGCCAGTGGTGCAGCCCCAGCAGGGCGCCCACGTTCACGGTGCGCATTCCGGCCCGGCAGGCCCGCTCCGGGGCCTCCAGCCGAAACAGGTAGTTTCGCTTCGGCCCCGCGGGGTGCACCTCCCGGTAAACATCCTCGTCGTAAACTTCCTGGTAAATGGTCAGGCCGTCCACGCCGGCGGCGATCAGCTCGGCGTATTCGGCCTCCTCCAGCGGGTACACCTCGATGGAAATGGAGGTGAAATATTTTTTCAATATTTCCACGCACTCCCTGATGTAGGATACCGGGGAATACTGCCGGGACTCCCCGGTGAGGATCAAAATGTGCTTGAGGCCCGTGGCAGCAATTAACCCGGCCTCGGCTTCCAGCTCGGCGGGGGTAAGCTTCTTTCTCTCCAGTTTGTTCTGGACGCGAAAGCCGCAGTAAACGCAGCTGTTCACGCAGTAGTTGGCCAGGTACAGGGGGGTGTAGAGCAAAATCACCCGGCCGAAGTGCTGCACCGTCAGTCGGTGTGCCTTCTGGGCCATTTCCTCCAGGTAAGCTTCGGCCCGGGGCGAAAGCAGGGCCAGGTAATCCAGCTCGGACAGCCGGTCCTTGTGGATAAGCCGGCGAATGTCCTCCCCGGACAACTTGTTAAAAAAGGCTTCGAAATCGAAATCCTTGTATCGCTGGTAATGCCGGTAAAAGCTCACGCTTATCATCCCCATCAGGTTTTATGCTTGTTCCGCAGCTTCGGGGGCCTGCTCTTCCCGCAGGAACCCGGTCAGCGGCGAGGAGGCCCGGGCGTAGC
>CAJYBN010000144.1 GCA_913064925.1 uncultured Peptococcaceae bacterium | reverse complement strand
TTAAGGGGAGGTATGGTCCCGTGATAGTTAAAATCAAGGGAATCGCCTACGACATTTCCGGCAGCCCCATAATCCTGCTTACGGATCCCGCTGAACAAAAGGTGCTGCCCATATGGGTTGGCCTATTGGAAGCTCACTCCATAGCCTTGGCCATGGAAGGTACACCCCCGCCGCGCCCCATGACCCACGACATCACCCTGACCATATGTAACACTCTCGGGGCGCAGGTGACGGGAGTGGAAATCACCAAACTAAAAGATAACACTTATTTTGCGGAATTATACCTTTCTACCGGTAACGACAATTACCTCATAGACATACGTCCCAGCGACGCCATTGCACTTGCCTTGCGGGCAAAGGTACCCATTCGCATTTCCGACGCGCTTCAAAAACAAATGTTGGAAATAAAGGAAATTCTTGATGAAAATGCGCTAAAAGAGTTGGAAGAACTGTCCGCAAACCTGCTCAAAGACTACAAAAAGTCCCTGCATTAAAGCATACAAAAAGCCCGCCCCTTACAGCGGGCTTCTCGCTCTTTCCTTGTGCGGCGCCTGTTTATTGCAACTCCGTTACAATAGGCATGTCAATGCAAACCGCTGTTCCCTTGCCCACGTTGCTGCGTACCTTAATGGTACCACCGTGCAACTCCACAATTTTTTTACAGACCGTGAGTCCAAGGCCCACCCCGTTGGGCTTTGCGCTCACAAAGGGATCAAAAATGCTGTTGCGTATTTCTTTTTTTACCCCCATACCGCTATCTTCCAGTATCACGTAAACATGCCCCTGGTTTTCCGTGGTGATGAAACGTAACCGGCCTCCCCCCGGCATGGCATCCAGGGCATTTTCAATAATATTGCCGAAAACGGTATGCATTTTTTCCCGGTCCAGGTACATTTTGGGCAAGGGCGCGTAATCTTTAACGACAACTATGTCCGGGTCCATTATGGGCCTAAGGGCTTCCAGCACCTCGTCCAGCAACTCGTTAACATCCAGCTGCTCCAAATGCAAACTTTGGTTGCGGGATAAATTAAGCAGGAAGCTGATGGTTTTTTCCATATTTTTAATGGAACGGTCCATTTGTTCCAAGTCCTGCTGGGCCATTACCCCCGAGGTAAAATTCCTGGCCAGGGAATAAAAAGACATTTTCAGGTTGGAAAGAGGGTTACGCAGCTCCCTGGCCATAACGGAAGAAACTGAGCTCAACACCTTCATCTGTTGATCTTCCCCGCCGCTTTCGCTGCCCGGATTTCCACAGCCGGCGCTTTGCCCGATGCCGGAAACCACAACCCCATCTAACTGCCAGCTGTCCTGCCTGATCTTAATGTTCCTGACGGCCGGCGACAACAAATTGGCTACAATTTCCAATAGCTGCATGTCCCTTTCGTCGAAATCGCCGTCGCTGCCGCCGCGGCCTAGGTGGATGCTGCCCAAAATTTGGTGGCCCTCCTTGATGGGCGCGCCTATCATGTACTGAATATCCCTCTGTGCCAGTACTTTTTCGTAAAAAGGATGTCTTTTCAACCGTTCAAGATCCAGTATGCGCGACGACCGCCAGGACCTGCCGGTGGCTTTGATTTTTTTCAACAAAAAATTGGCGCCCGCGCGCTTGCCCATGGAAGCAAAAAATTCTTCATCGGCGCCTACTCCTGCTTTTAGGTTGAACCTGCTTTTTTCCTTGATGTACAAGTCGCCGATCTGGTAATGCATAATCTTGGAAAGATAAGCATGAATTACCTCAAACATATTGGTTAGGGGCAAGGTGGAAGTTATGACCCTACTTATTTCCAGCAACAAGTATAATTCGCGGGGTGAAAGTCCATCGGATGCAGGCAACATTTATCACCCTTATAATCAATTATTGGTCCCTTTGCAACATGTGACGCTGTAGCCCGTTTTCAAGTACATCATTGCACTATCCCGTCAGGGAGTCAATAAAACGGCTGCGAATGGTCACAAACTTCGCCCTTCCGGTGATTAATGTGGGTAAAGTGCAGCCGCTCCCGTCAGTTGATTACCCTTTACTGGCTACTAATTTTTTTTGCCTGCATACCGATCCTTGTAAAATTAATGCGAATATTTGCTGCACCACGCGCAAGTCCAGGTCATGCTCTGTGGCCAATGCCCTCACCCGCGCCATTATTTCCTCTTCCCTGCGCCTGTCAACAATTTCCTCTATACTGGTTTTACACTTGGCCACTTCCTCCACGAGGGACTGGCGCAAGGCCAGCAGGTGCACAATTTCGTGGTCTACCAGGTCGATTTTTTTACGCACGCTTTGGAGCCTACCCGCTGCCGTCCGCTGATCGCCGGCCTCTGCTCTTTCTTCCCAACATGCGGGATAAGAACCCAACACTTTCAACCACAGCGCGGATCTTTCCACCGCCCCAATAGCGCTATCTACCGCTGGGTCGTCCCTGGCTCCCATGCAATCCACAAAAAATATATAATCGCCCAGCTTGCCCCCGGCCGGCCGGGACTCAATCCGCGTCAAGTTGATGCCGCGCAGGGCGAATTCCCGCAATATGCGGTAAAGAGCACCGGGGCGGTCCTCAACGGCAAAAACCAGTGAAGTTTTGGCCGGCCCGCGAAGCGACGGTTGATGCCTGCCCAGCACCAGGAACCTGGTTACGTTGTCGGCGCTGTCTTGGATATCCGCATGCAGTATTTCCAAGCCATAAGCTTCTGCAGCGCTGCTGGAGCCCACCGCAGCCTGCGGTGCGGGAGAACCGGCCACAGCCAGGGCTGCTGCCGCAGTGCTTGCCGTTTCCGAAACGGGCACCCCCGCTAAGTTTTCCCTAATAAATCGCCGGCACTGGGCCAAGGCCTGGGGGTGGGAGTAAAGCCTGCTTATTTCCCCCGCCGCGGTTCCGGGTCGCACCAGGAGGTGCTGCCGTACTTGCAGCAGCATCTCGCCGGTAATGAAAATACCGCCCGCGGTGGAAAGCAGGTCCAGAGCTTCTCCCACAGAACCGCCCGTAGAGTTTTCCACCGGTACTATGCCGTGCGCCAAGCTGCCGTTTTCAACACCCCGAAAAACGGTTTCCAAGTCAGAACAGCAAACCGGTAGGTACCCGTGTGCACCCGCGTACTGCAGGGCGGCGGTGTGCGAGAACGTGCCCGGCGGGCCAAGATAACCAATCTTTTGCATGCCGTTCCCCCTCCCCGTTAAATTTCCCGGCCGACCGCCCGGGCCACCGGGCGCAGGGTCTTCATCAGAGCCGCAAATTCCCCGGGATCTAGGGACTGCTGCCCGTCGCACAGAGCCGCGGGCGGATCGGGATGAACTTCGATGATAAGCCCATCGGCCCCTGCCGCTACCCCCGCCCTGGACATGGAAGCCACTAGCTCCCGCCTGCCGGTAGCATGGCTGGGATCCACGATCACCGGCAGGTGCGTCAATGTTTTAGCCAGCGCCACAGCGCTGAGATCCAGCGTATTCCTTGTACTATTTTCAAAGGTCCGGATACCGCGCTCGCAAAGAACAACGTTCTCGTTGCCGGAGGACACGATATATTCTGCTGCCATTAGCCATTCCTCCACTGTGGCCGACATCCCCCTTTTTAGCAGCACAGGCTTGCCGGACCTGCCTGCCAGCCGCAGCAAGCGGAAATTCTGCATGTTCCTGGCGCCAATCTGCAGCATATCCACGTAATGGCAAGCCCTGGCCAGGCTGTCTTCATCCACCACCTCGGTGATGGTAGCCAGGCCGGTAGCCGCGCCCGCTTCCGCTAACAGGCGCAATCCTTCTTCCTCCAGACCCTGGAAGCTGTACGGAGATGTTCTCGGCTTGTAAGTGCCCCCGCGCAGTATATTCGCGCCGGCCCTTCGCACCGCTTGGGCTGCATTGATGAGTTGCTCCTCGCTTTCCACCGCGCACGGACCGGCAATGACAGCCAGCCCGGTACCGCCGATGTTCACCCCGCCAACCCGCACCACAGTGTTCTCCTCCTTGGACTCCCGGCTTACCAGCTTATAAGGTTTCATGATGCGCAGCACTTTCTCCACGCCCGGCATGGCTTCCAGACTGGAGATGTTGATGGACTGCTTGTCGCCCACCGCCCCGATCACGATGCGCTTCACTCCCCTAATCATGTGCGTTTGAAACCCGCTGGCCTGCAGCCGGCCGTTCACCCTGGTGATTTCCTCCGCACTGGAATTTAACTTCATAACTACCACCATCGTAAAACCCCTCCCTGTCCAAGAAATATCAAAGTAAAAGCCCGCCGCCACGTCCCTGCAGGGACGAAAGCGACGGGCTGCTTCCGCGGTACCACCCTGTTTGATCCGCCATGCGGACCCACTCAAGCAAGGTACGGGAACATATTCCTCACACCGCTGCAACAATTAAAGCCTCTCATCCAAGGGACGAGAGGCTTGCGCCACCGCGTTACCACCCAAGTTGACCCGTTTAAAACAGGCCCGCTCAGCCGAGGTACGGGAATATATTCCGATACCCCCTTCCCTGTAACGTGGGAAGAATACGTCCCAGCCTACTTGCCTGTGATGGTTTCAGCCGGCTTCTCCGGGGAGAACTTCAGATGGTCATAGCCCGGGAACGCTCCCAGTCAGCGACGTCCCCTCCCTGAAGGGCCTGTTTCCAACCTACTTTTCCCCTTCATGGAATTTCACAGTATTTATCTTAAAAATAATATAGCACCCAACGAAGCTTTTGGCAAGACAAGGACAAGCCAAACCGGTAAAAAATCTTTTAACCCGGAACTTAAAGATGTTAAAATAATGACAATTCCAGTTAATCTTACAACAAATGGAGGTAAAAATGACAAGCCAGCAGCACCTAAAATTTTTTACCAACCCGCAATCCGTGGCCCTAGTGGGCGTTTCCTCACGCACCGGGCCGGGCACCTTCAATGTCTTGGAACAAATGCTGCGCACCGGGTTTAAGGGACGTATCTACCCGGTAAACCCCAAGGGGGGCAGCATTATGGGCCTGCCGGTTTATCGCACGGTGGAAGAGATAAACGATCCCGTGGATCTGGTAATAATCACCACTCCGCGCACCGCCGTGCCCGCCGTGGTCAAGCAATGCGTAGCCAAGGGCATCAAGGCTATAATTATCATTACCCAGGGTTTCTCCGATGCCGGCGACGAAGCCGGCGTGCTCATGCACCGCGAAATACTGGAAGCGGTACGCGGCACAGGCACCAGTATTGTCGGTCCCAATACCTTAGGCGTAGTGAATAATTTTCAGAGCTTTAACACGGCCTTTTTGTCATTTACCACCAGCACCAGCCCCTTGGGAATAATTTGCCAGTCGGGTATATTTTTGGCTGCATCAGAGGATTTCTGTGGTGGTATGGGTATTGGCATAGATATCGGCAACACTTCCGACATCGGCTTTGCCGAGTGCCTGGCTTACATGGGCCAGGACCCGCGCATCAAGGTAATCAACTTGCACATAGAGGGATTGCGCGACGGCCGCCTCTTCATGGAAACCGCCCGGCAGGTCACGCCCCACAAACCCGTGCTAGCCGTAAAGACCGGCAGCAGCGAGGCTGGCGCCCGCGCGGCCAGCTCGCACAGCGGCTCCCTGGCAGGCGAAGATGCCGTATTTTCCGCCGCTTTAGCCCAAAGCGGCATCATCAGGGTGGAAAATGCCGCTCTGCTGGCCGAACTGAACCAAACCTTTATTACTTACCGGGAAATGCGGGGCAAGCGCATCGGCTGCATCACTATCAGCGGCGGCGCCGGCGTCATGGCCGTGGATGCCTGCAGCAAACACGGCCTGGAAATAGCCAAGCTGTCGCCGGCAACGGAAAAAGCCCTGGCCGGCGTTTTCCCCGTTTGGATGAAAGTGAGCAACCCGGCGGATATTTGGCCAGCCGGCATGGCCAGGGGGTACCGGGACGTGTTATCCATGGTGCTGGAAAAAATGCTTAGCGACCATGGAGTGGACGCGGTGCTGTGCATCTCCCCCGCTTACTTAGCGCCCCAGCGGGATGACCCGCTCAACATAATCGATACGGTCACAGACATTGCCCGGCGCTACCCGCACAAGCCCACTGCCGCTTGGATATTCGGTCCCCATAAACGGCAGTATGCCGAGCAATTCCGCCGGAGAGAAGCGGTTGTTGCATACGATTCGCCGGAAAACGCCGCATTTTGCCTGGCCCAGTTGTACAGGTACCATAATATTATTCGGGATCGAGAGTACACCCCCTTCCACCCGCCGCAAGGCATCGACCGGGCCAAAGCGGCTTTCGTGCTGGATGCCGGGCGGCGTGCCGGGCTGACCGCCTTGAACGAAGAGGCTTTGGATATATTGGAAGCGTACGGTATACCGGCAGCCCAGCGGGGTTTGGCCGGAACGGCTGAAGAAGCCCGGCGCCTGGCTGAGGAAATAGGTTTTCCTGTAGTCATGAAAATAGCCTCGCCCGACATAACGCATAAATCCGATGCCGGCGGCGTCAAATTAAATATTTATGACGGTGACATGGCGGCGGGCGCCTTCCGGGAAATCATGGGAAACGCCCGGCAGCATGTGCCCGGCGCCCGTATCCGGGGCGTGCTCGTCCAGTCCCAGGTGCCCGGGGGAATCGAAGTCATCCTGGGAGGTAAAAAAGACCCCCAGTTTGGGCCCGTACTTGTCTACGGCCTGGGGGGAATTTTCACTGAAATTATACGTGACGTGGCTTTTCGGGTGGCTCCCGTAACACACCGGGAAGCCCGAGAAATGATCGAGGAGACAAAGTCCTATCAAGTCCTGGCCGGGGCACGCGGTAGGGAGCCCGGCAATATTGACGCCCTGGTAGACTGCCTGGTCAGGCTGGGCGCCCTGCTTTATGATCACCCGGAAATCGCCGAGGTGGACATCAACCCACTGCTGGTGCAGCCCAACGGTTGCGTGGCCTTAGATGCCAGGATCATACCCGCCTTTTCCGCGTAGCTTTTCTTCTGGCCGTTAGCACTTGCCCGCGTGGCCCCGCACCGGGCGGGCAAGTTCTGGCCCACCCCTCTTGTTATTTTCCCTTTCCAGCCAGGCGGAACGGCTGATGAAAAATGTAATGATGACGGCCGCAATGAAACGTCCCAGCAGTATTACCGGGCCGTTGGCCCCCACGGCCATAAATAAGGCGGTGTCCTCCACAACGGCGTGGCAAACGGAAAGAAAAATATTTATTAAAAAGAGATCGCGCCAGTTTAAGCGCCCGCTACGGGCTTCCTCAATGATGATGCCAGCCCCGTAGGCGATG
>CAJYBN010000143.1 GCA_913064925.1 uncultured Peptococcaceae bacterium | reverse complement strand
TTGAGATCGCCTTGAGCATGCTCAACTGGTCCGGGGCTTCATGGATGTACGCCAGGCTCTGGTCCAGATAAGGCGTTTCGATCTGGCCGGTCAGATGCAATAGCGGTGTGCCGGCGGTCAGCGCCTCGACCATGGCACCGGCGGCATTGCCGGCGGGCTGGTTGACTGGGGCATCCCCCAGGAGCGGGGTAAGTTCTACGAGGAGAAAGTTAAGCAAGGCAATATTCTGGTATCGGTACGTACCGACGACAAACGGATCAATGAAGCTGCAGACACCTTGCGGCGTTACGGCGCACAAGACGTAGAGGTGCATTAAAAGGCCAGGGCACTTCCGGTGCCCTGCTTTTTTCTCTTTACTGCAGCTATTTTCCTTCCCCCATGCCGGTTACCCGTTGCAAAATATTCTGGTAAACCATCGCGTCCTCTGCCTGCCTCCCGTTGGATTCACATATAACAGTGGGCGACATATCTCGCTTGATAATCTGGCGGGCCAGGTACGTGAAGTCAGGACCGAACCCTTCATCCAAAGTGGTCCGATGGCGCCGCTCGCCCGCCGAAGTAAATTCAACCGGGCTAAAATGAATATGCAGACATTGTACCGCCTCTTTGCCCAGAACCTCTTCCACCCGGTCAAGAACAGCGGCGAAATGCTCTTCCCCGGACAGCGCACCCGCCCCGGCGGCATGCAAGTGCCCGAAATCAATGGCCGGCACCACCTGCTTTCCCAGAGTGCAAAATTCCAGAATTTCCTCCAGGTTGCCCAGTTGTGTTGGCTTGCCCATGGTTTCTGGGGCCACAATAATTTCACCCAGTCCTTCGTCTTCTGCCGCCGCCAGCAATTCCGTTAAATTCTTCCTGGCCTGTCTAAACGCAGCGGCGCGGTCAGCTTTGGATCCCCCACCGGGATGAAAAACCACAGGCCGCGCACCCATCCAGTGGGCAGCGCGCAGTGAATCCAAAAAATGCCTGCGGGTTTTGGCCTTGATGGAAGGGTCGGTAGCGGCCAGGTTTATGTAATAAGGGCCGTGCAAGCTCAGCGCCACACCGCACTGTCTGGCAGCCTCACCCAGCTTGCGCGCCGTGGCCTCCTTAATATGCACGCCGCGCACACACTGATACTCATAAGCGTTCAGCCCCTTGCCCGCCAGCCACCGGGGCATGTCCAGCGATGACTTGTATCCTTCCTGGTAAAAAGAATCAGGGTTTCCCGCCGGCCCAAATCTTACCTGCAACTACATTGCCCCCTCCGGTATCTTTTGGTTTCCCTTAGTTAAATTCTTTCTGTTAGTTAAATTCTTTCGGCGACTCGCCCGTAATCCCTTTTACAAAACATTTTTGACTGTTTTCGCCGCCTGCCGGTATAATAAAAGTACCCGGAGGGGAAAGTAAACATGCGCATTCTGGCCAGCCTGTCCACCCTTTTAAAATCCGGCATCAACAGCCTGCTGCAAAAATTTTACGACCCGCAGCAGGAATTGGAAAACGCCTACCAGCAGCAGGTGGAAATATTACGCTCCGTCCGGCAGTGCAGGGAGGAAGTGGAAACTTCGTTAAGGCGCCTGGAATCCCGGGCGGCGCAACTCGGGGAAGCCGCCGGAGAATGTAGGAGGCAGGCGCGGCACTTGCTGTCCCAGGGGCGAGAAAAACTGGCCGCTGTTTTGCTGCAGCAAAAACAGGAAATTATTATCCAATTAAACAAGCTGGAAGAGTGCATGGCCGACCTGGAAAAAAACCGTGGGGAGCTTTTATCCATAGAAAACAAGCTGGTCACCTTAATAGAAAGCTTTCGCGCGCAAAGGGAATTAATGCCCATCCGTTCCTTTACCGCCACCGAACAACATGCGTTAAACAGGCTGCTGGCAAATACCAGGGCCGGAGTAAAGGAATTAAGCCTGGCTGTAGAACGCATTCAGCACAAATCAGCGGTAACACAACAGGGCGCCGCCTTGCTGAGCAAACTGCAGCCCCGCAACCTGTTGACGAAAACTGGGGAAGACGAGCTGGAGCAAGAGCTGCAGCGAGTTATCATCACCAACAAAGCTCGGGAAGAACTCAACTCCTTAAAAAAGGAAATGGCGCAAAGTTTATAAGTCCCCCTGCCAGGCCCGCAAGGGCTTTTTTTATTGTCCGAAAGGATTTTCTGCCGGTATAACAGTATCTGTTATATATGTTAAATAAATGCAGGGGGATGTGACATGGAAAAGCTGAATAACGCGATCCTGGTATTATTTCTTTGCCTGGTAGTCATGTTTGTATTTAACCACGGGAGCAAGCAAAAAAATACCGCGGAAAGAGCCACTTTAACCGGTAAAAGTACCCCCAACCGGTTGGTGGTGGCCCAGGAGTACCCGGCCTCCGTTTTCGACCCCGCCCTGGCCGCGGATACCGGGTCGATAAGAGTAATTGCCAATGTCTTTGAAGGGCTGGTGCGCTTTAAACCAGGGACGGCACAGGTAGAGCCGTGCCTGGCCCGATCCTGGGATGTTTCGGATGACGGGCTGACCTGGACCTTTCACTTGCGCCGCAACGTGCGTTTTCACGACGGAACCCCCTTTGATGCCGCTGCGGTACAATTTAACGTAACCAGGTCTTTGCAAAAATACGAAGGTTCCACTACCTACGCAGACTTTGTTTATGCTCCGGTGGATAAGGTGGAAACAGTGGACCGGTATACCGTACGGTTCCATCTCAAGTACCCTTACGCACCGCTGCCAAACAACCTGGCCGCACCCATGGCGGCCTCGATGGTCAGCCCGGCTACGGCCCGCCAGGCCGGCGTGCTGCCGGCAGGAACGGGGCCGTTCAAACTGGGCGGCATTAGGGACGGCGGTGTACTTGTGGTGGCCAACAGCACTTACTGGGGAGAGCCGCCCGGGGTAGACGAAGTGCTCTTCGTCAGCGTGCCGGATACCGAACAAAGGGCGGAAATGCTGCTCACTGGGCAGGCGGACATTGCCCTGGACCTGGCCTTTGCACACGCGTCGCGGCTGCGCCTCCGGGGTTACCCGGTTTTTCGTACCACCGGGCTGGATATCGGTTACCTTGGTTTTTACACCGACCGCAAGCCCTTTAACCGGCCCAACTTGCGCCGGGCTGTAGCCGCGACCCTGGACCGGGAGCAAATCTTTCGGCAGCTTTGGTTCCAGAATGTACAGCCGGCGCGGGGAACTCTGCCGCCGGCTGTACTAGGCTATGATGTCGGTACGCAGCAGGCCGGCTACGACCCGGGCAGGGCAGCCGAACTCATGCGGGAGGCCGGCTGCGGGGACGGATTTTCTTTCACCCTGCTTACCTACACCGACCCGCGCCCCTACAGCCCCGGGGGCGGCAAAATGCTGGCCGATGCGGTGGCCCAGGCGCTGGGCAAGGAAGGTATAAACGTAAAAATTCAAGCCTACCCCTGGCAGGCATTTAAACAGGCACTCAACAGGCGCGAAGGAGATGCCTTTCTTTACGGATGGATCAGCGACAACGGGGACCCCGACAATTTCCTATACACCCTGTTGACGCAAAGCCAAATAGAAAACGGTTTAAACATCACCCGTTACCACAATGCCCGGTTGGAAACCCTGCTGGTAAGCGCCCGCAACGCCACCGATGCCGAAATTCGTCAGGAACTGTACACCCGCGCCCAGGAAATCATAAATAAAGATGTTCCCTGGGTGGTACTCAACCACAGCCTGCACTATGCCGCCGCCTCTCCTTTTGTGCATGGTTTTATTCTCAACCCCACGGGGTGGCATAACTTGTCCGGGGTGAAAAAACACGTTCCTCAATTTCCATGAACTCCCACTAATATTGCCCGCAATATGGAACAGAATATACACCGGATACAAAAAACCAAAACCATGCCAAAGGGGGTAAATTCATGGATCAAATTTACCAATTGCAACAGCAGATCCAAAGATTGCGCCAGGAAGTCAACGACATTGCCCAAGCAACTTCCCAGCTACAACAGTTCGAACAAAACAATGCCGCACAATTACAGCGCTTACAGCAACATGAGATCAACGCCACCCAGCAATTGCAGCGCATCCAGCAAATTTGCAGCCGCATTAACAGCGATCTGAACGCGGTGAGCAGCGCTGCGCAGCAAATGACCCAACAGTTAGCCCCGGGCCAAACCACGTTCGGAGGTTACGCGGGCTTCGGCCAGCAGTTCGGCACCTTCGGCACCCAAGTATCACCCGGACAAACCGGCATGTTTGGCACCGGGCAGTATTACCAGCCCAACTACACTTCAGCATTCCCCTTCCAACAGCAAAGGTACGGCACCGGGCAGGTGATGGGAGCCCAATATACGCCGATCCAGGCCGGTTACGCTCAGACCTTCTCCCAGCCTTTTGGCGGTTATGCAGCAAGCGGCTTCCCGAGCTATGCCCAGAGCTACAGTAACCAGTTCCAGAACCAGCTGCAGAATCAAAACCTGGCTCAAGGAGCGCAAAGCTTCATGCAGAACCAGCAAATTAGCCAGCAGGCCCAGCAAGCACTGGCTAACCGAATGAACCAGAACCTGCAGCAAAGCAACCAGCTTGGCACAGCGGCTTACAACCCCGTGTTTTAAATTACTGCCATCCGGTTTATGAGGCCCCGCTTTCGGGGCCTCTAAATTTTTTCATAATCAGACAATTTCTTCCCCTTAACACTTTGCCGCCAAACATTTTATAATGTGGTAAATATTACCTGCGATAGGGGGTGAAAGTTGCTTGGCCAAGATGCTGAAAGAAGGTACTTCATACAGCCAGCGCGAGGTAGTCGATCTGTTAATTGAATTCTCTTCTTTTAAAGACCGCGTAGAAAAGAAATTTAAAATACTGGCCAACGAACTGGCAGGGAAAAACAACGAGCATGACCTCTGGGTCAATTTATACCTGGTTTCCACCGATTACGCGGAAGAAGTTTTCAACAAGCGCCAACGGCAACAGGAAAACCTGCAAAAAATATCTTAAAGCAGCTAAAGCCCGGTTAACCGCCGGGCATTCTTTTGCCCTGCATTAAAACCGGTAAGGGCGGCCAGACAGTTAAAGGTTTTTTTTGCAACCCGGCGAAATAATTTACCGGGTGAAATGCTTTGCATATTACAGAACTGGCCATACAAAGGCCGGCGGCGATGGTAATGGTGATCATGTTCTTCGTAGTGCTGGGCGCGGCCGGCTATACCCGCATCAGTTCCGACCTGTTTCCCGAAACTAACATTCCTTATATCACCGTGGTGACTTATTACCCCGGCGCCGGAGCCGAGGAAATCGAAGAGCAGGTGCTGGAACCGCTGGAAGAAGCAGTGGCGCCGGTCAGCGGCCTGCGGCGTAACATTGCCACCGCCTCCGAGGGCCTGGCCCTGATGGTCCTGGAATTTTCCATGTCCACCGACGCCGACACCGCCGTCAACGAAGTACAAAGGGCGGTTAACGAGGCGGTAAATAAACTACCCAACGGCGCGGATAAACCCGTAGTGCGGAAGTACAACCTGAACGAAAAGCCCATCATGACGCTGGTGCTGTCCGGTAACCGTTCCCTGGACGCGCTGTACAGGCTGGCAGACGGTACGGTAAAGCAGCACCTGGAATCCCTGCCCGGCGTGGGCATGGTGGAAATAGTTGGCGGCCGCGAACGAGAGGTGCAAGTGCGCCTGGATGCCAAGCGGCTGGAAAGTTACGGCCTTTCCATCAACTACGTGGCCGATCGGATCAGCATGGAAAACGTCAACATACCCGCAGGTAACCTTTACCAGGGCGAAGCGGAATTTACCGTGCGCCTGCTGGGGAAGTTCAACTCCATTGGCGAGCTGGGCGAGCTGCGCATTCCCTTTCGGGGCGGCACGGTGCGGCTGGCCGACCTTGGCACCATCACCGAAGAGTACGCCGACGTGGAGCGTAAATTCCGCCTGAACGGCCGGGAAGCCGTAGGTATATTAATCCAAAAGCAAAGCGATGCCAGCACGGTGGAAACCGCTTCCCGCATCGAACGTCAGCTGGCAACGGTGCGGTCCCTGCTTCCCGGCGATGTTAATTTAATTGTGGCCCAGAACAGCGCCACGTTTGTTCGAGATTCGTTAAATGAAACGAAACGCACCCTGGTGGAAGGCGTGCTGATGTGCGGCCTGGTGCTGGCGCTTTTCCTCCGCCGGTGGCGATCAGTGTTAACCGTCATGCTGGCCATCCCCACTTCCATCATCAGCACTTTTTTGATGATGTACATTTGCGGCTTCACCTTCAACCTCCTGTCGCTCATGGGCCTCACCCTGTGCGTGGGCATCCTGGTGGACGACAGCATCGTGGTATTGGAAAACATTCACCGACACCGCACCATGGGCAAAGACCCGGTTACCGCGGCCATTGACGGGCGCCGGGAAATAGGGTTGGCTGCCGTGGCCATAACTGCCCAGGATATAGTGGTTTTCCTACCCATCGCCTTTTTGAGCGGCCTGGTGGGACAATTTTTCCGGCAGTTCGGCTTGACTGTGGTTTTTGCCGCGCTTTTCTCGCTGTTCGTTTCCTTTACCCTAACGCCGATGCTGAGCGCTCACCTGGAAAGGCACGGCCCCGGCGAAAAAAAACACCGCCGCCAGTGGGTGAAAATCGCCAACCCGTTTGCAGAAATGGGCGGCCGCGCCCTGCGCCGTTACAGGGCCGCCTTGGTTTGGTCCCTGGACCACCGCCGCGTGGTGGCAAGCGGCTTGGCTTTGGCCCTGGCGGTCACCGCCCTGATCCCGCTGCGCCTGACCGGCTCCGAGTTTCTGACCACCCCGGATCAAAATCGATTCACCGTGGACATAGAACTACCCTCCGGCAGTTCCCTGGAACGCACGGAAAAAGTGGTAGCCGAACTAGAGCACAGGCTCAACCAGCTGCCGGAAGTGGAAAATACGTACAGCCGCATCGGGGGCGGCCGCTCCATATTTGGCGGCACGGGCAGCCACCTGGCCGCCATAGAAGTAATGCTGGTGGATAAAACCAAGCGGGAACAAACGGTTTGGGATCTCACCGAAAAGGTGCGGTCCTGGAAGCGTGATTACCCAGGGGTGAAAATTGTGGTTACGGAAGAGCCCGTGGTAGGAGTCAGCGACCAGGGTCCTCCTATTCAGTTGGAGGTAACTGGACCGGACCAGGAAAAGCTGGCGGAACTAGCGGGCAAGATAGAAGAAATCGTGAAAAACACGCCTGGGGCGGTCGACGTGCGCTCCTGAGTTTATCAGTTCAAGATGATTTTTGCCCATTTCGACCCCAAAAACCCAGTAAAATCAAGGCAAGGGTATTTTCTTTGAAAAAATTGTAGTGGCAATGTGGATATTGGGGATGCCCTTTACCGTTAGTAGTATAATCAAACCATGTTTATCAAGATTACCAAATCAGGCCAACACGAA
>CAJYBN010000142.1 GCA_913064925.1 uncultured Peptococcaceae bacterium | reverse complement strand
TTACGTCAACTTCCTTGATAACGGCGCTGAGGTTTGCAGGAACGGTCTTAACCCAGGCCACGTCACCGTCTTTGTTAAGGGTGGCCTTAACGGGGTAAGCGGTTACTTCGCTTTCGTCTACAAGAGCTTCGTACTCGGCAGCAAAGTCAAGCTCGCCGTCATCTTTAGTGATTGCGTTTTCGAATACCAGATCTTCAGCTATATCATAAGTCTTGCCGTTAATTTCGATTTCGTCTCCGTCAACTTCGTATTCATCTGAGTATAATGTTGTACCATAATCATTAACACCAATATAAACAATATCCCCATCGTCATTTAAAATAAAGTCAACAAACTTACCTTCTAAGCCAATAATGTTTTTAGCTCCAGCTATAACAACATCATCTGCAAAATCAATTTTTTCCGCAACAGCATTATCATCGTCATCATAGTATAGGACATCAACTGCTAAATCTTCTTTATCATTTTCCATGTACCATTGATACACCAGCGCGTCTTCAACAATGGAAGCATCATCAAAGTTCTCCGCTAACAAAGATGTCGCATCGGGATCATCTTTAAAATCTTCCCTGTCGTTATCATAGTCTACCAGGTCTTCTTCTAATGTTGCCGAAGCGAACTGGCTCACAAGCCCTCTAGAAGCAGGGGCAGAGGCTACAAAATTGAGGCCATTGGTAATACCTAACTTACCAGCCTTGGCCAGGTAGTCAACCGGCCACTGGCCGGGGAGCCTGTCGTCATAACCCAGTAAACGCAGTAAAACGGTTATTGCTTCAGCAGCCGTTACATTTGCATTGGGTTTAAAAGTTCCGTCAGGGTAACCCTTAACAAAGCCTTGGGATGTTGCCACGTTCACCCAGCCGGTGTACCACGCGCCAACAGCCACGTCGCTGAATTGGGAAGGGCTGTTTTGCAGGTACCCGGCACTGTCTTTCAGGCCAGCCATAATGACGGCTATTTTGGCAAACTCCGCCCGGGTTATAGCGCCGTCAGGCCGGAAAGTGCCGTCCGGATAACCGTTGATAATGCCAAGCGCATTAAGTTTTGTAATGTCTTTGAATGCCTCGTCCTCGGGGCTTACGTCCGAGAAGGTCGCGGCATTTGCCGAGGCCACCAGTCCGAAGACCATCATGGCCAGAACCAGTACAAAGACCTAGCCTTTAGTACGACTCATCCTTTTGCAAATCCCCCTTTTCTTAAAATTATTAGTTAATCAACAAGCGCACCCTTAATGGAGCTGTAAAACCAGCTTTTACGACTCCCCCCCTTTCGGCAAATTATATATGCTAAGCAATTAGAACTTCCTGTTCAACATGTATTATGTTGGACAGGAATAATGAATTTCCTCTTAAGGTAGAAAAATCTTTTTATAAATATTACTGGTTACCATGGCGAGAAGTGCTTTGTTTACATTAACCAGACAGCACATTATTTTAGACAACGGGTTACTGGTAAAAGTTCCGGGAGCAATTAAAAATTTTTGCGAACCATATTTTACCGTGGTTACGTAACCAGTTTTTGTCTACACAAGGCAGGAATTCGGGCGGGCGGCAATGAATTTATGTTTAACAGGATTCCAATAACATTGCTCGCTTAATATTGCCGGGACCAGCAGACGCTGCTTTTGGTCCTTTTTTACCGGGGAGTGCATGCATATGGACGAGGTGGGAACCGAGTTCTTGATCCAGCGCTGCCGGGACGGCAGCCTGGAGGCCTTTGAGCAGCTGGTGGCCCTCTACGAAAACAAAATATTCGGCCTGTGCCTGCACCTGACCGGCAATCCCGTTGATGCCCAGGACCTCGCCCAGGAGGCCTTCATCCGCCTGTACAAAGCGCTGCCCGGCTTCAGGGGCCAGTCGGCCTTTTCCACCTGGTTTTACCGCATCGTGGTCAACCTGTGGTCCAACGAAACCCGGCGGCGGGCCAGGCAGCGAACGGTGTCCCTGGATGCGCCGGTACAAACTTCCGACGGCGAAATACAGCGCACGCTGGAAGATGAAGGCGTTACCGATCCCGAGGAGGCGCTGGAGGAAAAGGAAGAAAGAGAGATGGTGTGGCAGGCCATCAACGAGCTGTCGGACGAACACCGCAGCGTGCTGGTGCTGCGGGAAATGTACGACATGCCCTACATGGAAATAGCCAAGGCCCTGGGCTGTTCCGAGGGAACGGTAAAGTCCAGGCTGAACCGGGCCAGGAAAAACTTGCACGACCTGCTGGCCGGCAAGATCAACGAGCATGCGGCCCCTGGAGATAAAAAACGCCGGAAAGCCCGCATTTGACGGGCTAACCGGCATATATTTTTTGCCTGATGGCCTTGCGAATAAGGCGGCGCTTCTGCTGGGTGTTCAGCGCTTTTAGCATGGTGAGGGCCCGGCTGGTACCGATGGCCACGCAGGAAAGGGGGTCGTCGGCCAGGAAGCAGTTCACCCCGGTTTCCCGGGCCAGCAGCTTGTCCATGTTGTGCAGCAGCGCGCCCCCGCCGGTGAGCACGATACCCTTGTCCACGATGTCGGCAGCCAGCTCGGGCGGCGTGTGTTCCAGCACTTCCTTGACGGCGCCCACCACTGAAGCCAGGTTTTCCTTGATGGCGTCATACACGTGCCTGCCGGTGACGGTGATTTCCTTGGGCAGCCCGTCCACCAAGTCCCGGCCCCGCACCCGCATGCTGCCCTCCGGGTCCTCTCCGGGGCAGGCGTCGGCAATGTGCATTTTGATTTCCTCGGCGGTGCGCTCGCCGATGGCCAAGTTGAATTCCCGGCGTATGTACCTGACGATGTTCTCGTCGAACTTGTCGCCGCCCACCCGCAGGGAGAGGCTGTGCACAATGCCCCCCAGGGACAGCACGGCCACGTCGGTAGTACCGCCGCCGATGTCCACCACCATGGTTCCGCCGGGTTGGGAGATGTCCAGCCCCGCTCCCAGCGCCGCAGCCAGGGGTTCCTCGATGACGAAGGCCTGCCGGGCGCCGGCCTGCACGGCGGCTTGCTTTACGGCCCGTTCCTCCACGCCGGTGACGCCCGAGGGGATACACACCATCACCCGGGGCTTAAAGAAAAATTTGCGGCCGCCGGCCTTGTCAATGAAGTAGCGGAGCATCTTCTCGGTAACGTCATAGTCGGCGATCACGCCGTCCCGCAGGGGGCGGATGGCTACGATGTCGCCCGGCGTGCGGCCCAGCATGCGCCTGGCCTGCGAGCCAACCGCTATTACTTTGCCCGAGGATTTATCTATGGCCACCACGGTCGGCTCCTTTATCACGATGCCCTTGCCCCTGACGGACACCAGCACGTTGGCCGTACCCAGGTCGATACCGATGTCGGAGTTTATGCGGAACATTAAGATTGTCCCCTTTCTGGTTTTTACAAAAAGCCTGTCCCTCGCGGCAAGTTGCCGGCGGCAGCCGGTGCCTGGCATAAAAAATGGTTCAAATGATATTTGCTTTTATGGACAGGCCGGATGTAGGTGTATTTCTACCTGAGGGGACAAATTCCTCCAAGTTTTGGCTATTTCACTGCTTATTTTGACGGTATTTTCTCCTGGTGGCTTCACCGCCCCGCAAGTGCCTTTCCGACTTGTTGTATTCCAGCACCTTTTTCACCTGCCGGGCCAGTTCCTTGTTCAGCGCCGGCAGCCTTTCCGTCATGTCTTTATGTACGGTGCTTTTGCTGACTCCGAACACCTGGGCGGTTTGGCGGACGGTAGCCTGGGTTTCCAGGATGTAAGTGCATATTTCCAGCACCCGTTTTTGGATGTACTCCTGCATTGCTTTACCTCCCCGGGCATTTAGTACATTATATGCAGGGGGAGGCCAGAAATGCTAATTCCAAGGCCACGCCGCCGTTTAAAGATGGGCACAAAAAAGGAATGCCCCGACGACAAAAATCCCGGGGCGCTCCATTAATTTAATATGGAAACATTTTTAATTTTACGGTTTCGGGTTAAGGGCAAATTAATAGTAAGAAATTATTAAAAAAGAACCGGCGCGGGTAGCGCGCCGGCCGAGCGGCAGCGCTCAGCAGCCAGCGCCGCCGCCACCGGCGGTATTTTTCCAGCGCGTCCTGGTCCTTTAACCTTTTACCGAAGGGCCACACGTCAAATTCCCCCTTTGTGCGGGTTGTTGATATTTTTAAGTTGTTATTTTAGTGTGGCCCCGGCGGCAGTCTTAATACATGATTAAACAAATCATTCGCTGTTAATTTATGTTATTTTCCGCAGGCTTTTTGCCTGCGGTATTAATTTTGATAATGCTTACCCCCGTGTAATAATGCTTGATGATCTGGCGGTAGTCGCAGCCGTGCTCGGCCAGGCCGCGGGCACCGTACTGGCACATGCCCACCCCGTGACCGTAGCCCCGGGTGATAAACTCGATCTTATCCCCGGCCAGCCGCCAGGTGAAGTTGGTGGAGCGCAGGCCCAGCTTCTGCCGCACTTCCGAAGCGGTGAGCCGTTGATCGCCCACCAGCAGCGTCTTGGGCCGGCCGGTGGATGTTCTCTCCACCACCCGCAGCGGCCCGCCGCTGCCGGCGGCTGCCGGCAACGCGCGCAGGTCCGCGCCCAGCGCCCGCTCCACCTGGCGCAGGGTGAGGGTTACCCGCCGCTCGGGCTCGGGTGCGGCGTCGTAGGGGCAGGCTACGCTGCGCAGGTAGGGCACGGCAAACTTCCACACGTCCTCGGAGTTTTCCGTGCGGCCGCCGCAGGAGGCGTGGTAAACCGGGTCAATGGGCTGCCCCCGGTAGGTGATGATCTCCCCGGCGGTGTCGTCCACGGCCGCGCTTATTTTGTAGTAGTAGCGGTAGTACTGGAGTGTGCCCCAGCGCTCACGCATGTCGCTGCGGGAAAGCCATGCCTGGGCGTGGTTAGGGTCGTCGCAGGTGTCGGCGCCGGGGTGGCAGTTGTTGATCACGCCGCCAGCCAGCATGCGCTTGACGATGTACGTGCGGGCCGCCACCGCCTGCGCTTTCAGCGCTTCCGGCGGAAAGGCGGCGGGCATCTCGGCGGCCACTACCCCGGTGACGTAGTCCTCCAGCGGTACCAGTTCCACCTGGCCGGTTGCGTGGCGGTACAACCGCACGATGGTGCCCCCCTCCCGCACCGGCGGCTGGCCCATGCGGCTGATCACCCAGGGTAGCCCCAGGGCCAGCAGCAGTACCAGCAGCAGGGTAATCAGAAATAGCTTGCGCATAAAGCCTTCACCCTCTACCGTGCCTGTCTCAATAAAAAATATATACTCCGTTAAATATATACTCCGTTTCAGGCAATTATTACCTATTATTCCCAGCAAGGGCGCGGCTTATTCCATAGGGGGTCAGGCCTTTCCAAATTGTAATTATTTGTATTTTTGTATATTTGGATGTGTCATTAAAGAAGGGCTTAATCTTTCATTTTGTTTCTAACTTTTAATTTCTCCATATAGGCTCATGCTTATTGCAATAGGCTAACCGCTAAAAACCGGTAATATAAAAACCCCCTTGCAACAGGAGGTATAGTAGATAGTAGATAGATTGTTTTTTGCGGGTTACTATTTAATTCCCACCAACCGCTTCAGCCGGTAAATATCCTCATCCTGGCGGGCCGATTTTTCCATGTAGAAGTCCAACCGCTCATTTAACAGGTTAATATCATCCTTGGTAGCCATAGCAGATTTAATTAATTCTACATCTTTGCGGATAGCGGTAACCTCGCTGCGTAGGCCATCCACCTCGCTGCGCAAGGTGTTGACCTCATTGCGCAGGCCATCTACCTCGCTGCGCAGGGAGTTTACTTCGTTGCGCAGGCTATCCACTTCGCTGCGCAAGGTGTTTACCTCGCTGCGTAAGCCATCCACCTCGCCGCGCAAGGTATTGACCTCATTGCGCAGGGAGTTTACCTCGCTGCGCAGGCTATCCACTTCGCCGCGTAAGCTTTGTTGGCCCTCCCTTAGTTCCTCAACCACCGTATTTGTATTGCCTACAATACGTATCAAGTCCGTCAGCATGGCTTCTATGCGTGTCAGCCGCTCTTCGCTCAAGAGTACTCACACCTCATTTATTACTTTTTTGGTCATTATATATTCATGGCCCAAGCTAAGCAAGATCTGCTTTTATATTGCGAAAGCTTTTTTCATTAACACCATGTAAAACAACGGCTCTCTATAAAAACAAAGGGCTTATTTGATAAACACACATTTGTATATTGTTATAATTAAATAATTATAATTTTGAAAGGCCTGACCCCCTATGTAAAGCAAAGGGGACAGGATGCTAAATGCACTCTGCCCCCTTCAGCTTAGTTATTGCTGTTTATCGTGATATATAGATACTTTAGTTATTACAGTTAGGAAAGGCCTGACCCCTAGCCCTGGCCGGCGGCCTTGAGGCGGTTCAGGGCGCGCTTTAAAGCGGCTTCTGCCCGGGCCACGTCAATATCGGGCGAGCTGGAGGCCAGCCGCTGCTCGGCCCGCTCCTTGGCGGCCCGGGCGCGCTCCACGTCTATCTGGTCCTCCCGCTCGGCGGCGTTGGCCAGCACGGTGGTGCGGCTGTTGCGCACCTCCGCGAAACCGCCGCTGACGGCTATTTTCAGCACCTTGCCCTCGTGGTGCACCCTGACCAGGCCGATTTTCAGCGCGCTGACCAGTGGGGCGTGTTCGGGCAAAATACCCAGCTCGCCTTCGCTGCCCGGCAGCACCACGAACCGCACGTCCTCGCTGAACACTTTGCTCTGCGGTGTGACAACCTCCAGGCGCTGCAATTTTTCTTCCGCCATGTTATGCACTTCCCTCTGACAGACGTTTCGCCTTGGCCACTGCCTCCTCTATGGTACCCACCATGTAGAATGCATCCTCGGGCAGGTCGTCATGCTTGCCGTCCAGGATCTCCTGGAAGCCGCGGATGGTGTCCTTAAGCGACACGTACACGCCGGGGTAACCGGTGAACGTTTCCGCCACGTGGAAGGGCTGGGACAGGAAACGCTGCAGTTTCCGTGCCCGGGCCACGATCAACTTGTCTTCGTCGGACAGTTCCTCCATGCCCAGAATGGCGATGATGTCCTGCAGTTCCTTGTAGCGCTGCAGCACCTGCTGCACGCCCCGGGCGGTCATGTAGTGCTCCTGGCCGATGATGTTGGGGTCCAGGATCCGCGATGTGGAGTCCAGCGGGTCCACGGCGGGGTAAATGCCCAGCTCGGCGATCTGGCGGGACAGCACCACGGTGGCGTCCAGGTGGGCGAACGTGGTGGCCGGCGCCGGGTCGGTCAGGTCGTCGGCGGGCACGTAGATCGCCTGGACCGAGGTGATCGAGCCCTTGTTGGTCGACGTGATGCGTTCCTGCAAGGCACCCATGTCGGTCGCCAAGGTGGGATGATAACCGACCGCCGAGGGGATGCGCCCG
>CAJYBN010000141.1 GCA_913064925.1 uncultured Peptococcaceae bacterium | reverse complement strand
AAGGTTAAGGAACAGTTAAAGGCGCATGCCTCGTCGGAACTGGCGGGGGAAATGAGCAAGGGCCTGGTTATACCCGCGGCCATTATTACCGGGGTGTGATTGACTAAAGCAGGGAGTGTTTATGAACGAGCGCAACCTGAAAAGGCTGGAGTTTGACAAGGTTAAGGAACAGTTAAAGGCGCATGCCTCGTCGGAACTGGCGGGGGAAATGATCGAGGGCCTGGTCCCGCTGACCACCAGGGAAGAAGTGGAGCAGGCCTTGGCCGAAGTGTCGGAGGGCCGGGATTTGCTGCGCCTAGAACCTGCAGCGCGATTGGACGGGTGGCACGACATTAGGAAACAGGTTCGGCTATGCGCGCGGGGGGGTGTACTGGAACCCCGTGAATTGTGGCAGGTAGCCGAAACCTTGAAGGTTACCAGGCTGGTAAAATCTTTTTTTAATGAAAGGCTTCATAAGTACCCCCTGCTGGGCGGTATAGCGGCCGGTCTGGGGTATTTCAGACAAATAGAAAAGCAAATTACCGCGGCGGTACTGCCCGAAGGGGAGATTTCAGACCGGGCTACGGACCGGCTGTACAGCATAAGGCGTAAGCTGGTCGCTGCCAGGCAGAGGGTTAGGGACCGGCTGGATGAAGTTGTACGGTCGCCCGTTTACCAAAAGTACCTGCAGGATGCCATTGTCACCATCAGGGACGGCCGCTACGTGGTTCCCGTAAAGCAGGAATACAGGGCCCAGGTAGCCGGTATCGTTCACGACCAATCGGCTAGCGGGGCCACATTGTTTATTGAACCCGCGTCGGTGGTCGAGGCCAATAATGAAGTGCGCTCTCTCCAGGCAGAAGAAAAGCAAGAAATTGATAGGATCTTACAGCGACTCTCCGCTGCGGTTGGCGGTGTGGCGGAAGAACTACTGTGCTCCTTGCAGATTCTTGGCAGACTGGATTTCATCATGACTAAGGCCCGGTACAGCGAAAGACTAGACGCCTGGGCGCCTTGCGTAACGGGTGAACCCAAGCTTTCCATTCGGCAGGGCAGGCACCCGCTGCTGGCGGGCAGGGCGGTGCCGGTTGACGTGCACCTGGGCGAAACATTCGACACGCTGGTTATCACGGGTCCCAATACAGGCGGTAAAACCGTGCTGCTCAAAACCGTGGGGCTGATGGTGGTGATGGCCCGGGCGGGCTTGCACGTACCGGCCGGGGAAGGGACGGTCATCGGCATGTTTGATGATATTTTCGTCGACATCGGCGACGAGCAAAGCATTGAGCAGTCACTGAGCACGTTTTCCTCGCATCTATCTAATATCGTGGACATTTTGTCCCGGGCCGGAAGCAACAGCCTAGTACTGCTGGATGAACTGGGAGCCGGCACGGACCCGGCCGAAGGGTCCGCTCTAGCGCGGGCTATTCTGGACCAGCTGCGGCGGGTGGGCGCCAAGACCATGGCTACCACCCATTACGGGGAGCTCAAGGAATACGCTTATGCCAGCAAAGGGGTGGAAAACGCCAGCGTGGAATTCGACCCGGAGACACTGCAGCCCACTTACAAGTTGTTGATTGGCCGGCCCGGGCGGAGTAACGCCTTTGAAATCGCCCGGCGGCTGGGATTGGGAGAAGACGTGTTGCAAAAAGCCAGGGAATATCTCACCGAGGAACAGGTACAGGTTGGCGACCTGATAGCCGAACTGGAAAAAGCGCGCCTGCAGGCCCAAAAGGAGCAGGCCGAGATAGAAAGGCTGCGCAGGGAAGCAAAAGAATACTGTGAGCAGTACCATGCCCTTCTGGAACAAGTACGGTCCCGTAAAGATGCTATTATTTCCCAGGCGGTTATGGAGTCCAGGGATTTGATTAAGCGGGCCAAGAGAGAAACCGAGCGCTTGCTGGATGATTTACGCCGGCAGTTAAAGGAAAAATCGCTGCACGAACGGGAGCTTTACCTGCACAGAGCCCGCAAGCAGCTGGGAGAAATGCGGGATCAGCTGGAGGAAAAATTACCAGCAGATACAGCCCAAGCACCGCATGATACTGAGCCGTTGACCGCCGTAAATGCCGGTGAAGAAATTTTTATTCCCAGGTACGGCCAGCATGGAGTGGTGCTGGAGGCTCCCGATCGCGAAGGCAACGTGCTGGTACAGGTGGGTATGATCAAAATGAATATCAACCTGCGGGAATTGCGACGCCCGGTGTCGTGCCGGTCTGAACAACGAAACGTCGGGCTGGGCCGCCTAGTACAAAAAAAAGCCAGGAATGTACCCACTCGCCTGGATTTGCGGGGCCTACGGGTGGAAGAGGCGCTGGCCGAAGTAGAAAAATATCTTGATGACGCCTGTCTGGCCGGTTTGTCGGTGGTGTACCTGGTACACGGTAAGGGTACGGGTGCGCTGCGGTCGGCGGTGCAGCAAATGTTAAAGGAACACAGGTACGTGAAAACATTTAGGTTGGGAGAGCAAGGCGAGGGCGGCAGTGGAGTAACTGTAGTTGAGCTGTCCTGATTATTGTTGGGGGTTACCTGCTGTCTTTTAATGCGGCCATAGAGGCGGCCAAGGCAGGGGAAGCAGACCGCGGTTTTTCCGTGGTGGCGGATGAGATACGCAAGCTAGCTGACCAATCGGCGAAGGTTGCCGGGGAAATACGAAAAGACAGGCCTTGTAGCCTGCCATTTTGCTTAATCATTTTCGTTATTGTTATCACCCGCATTGCGGGGCACGCCGGGCCAACCGTTTTGCCCGGCCGGCTGCTTCTGTTCGCCGCCAGGCAAAAGCGGAATAGCATTGTTTTCCCCGTCCGGGCTAAGCGCCGGCTCCGGGCCGTGCTGGTCGCAAATTTCTGTGGGTACCCTTTGTTCGTAATCCATTACTATTTTCGGCACCGTATATGGTAATTTTAACATAACCCTGGTTATTCTCTCCGGGCAGTACTCGTTAGGCAGTAACCCCGAGGTGGCACAAACTTCTGTTAAAACGTGCACGTTGTCGGTTTCAGTGGGTACCGTTCCCGCAGCAAAGATATCCGTTACCAGATGCTCCGGCGGCGTGTTGGGACCCGGCAGCAGGCCCGATTTGCCGTCGACGGTGGCGGTAACTATGCCGGGCGGCTGCTTAAAGTCGCGGGCAGGTATGTCCTGGTGTGCTCGCCGCATGATTTCGCGCCATATCCTGGCCGGGTAAGTTCCGCCGTAGCTGCGCGGCATCTTGGTGGGAGTATCGTAACCGATCCAAACCACTCCCACCAGATCGGGGGTGTAGCCGGCAAACCAGATGTCTTTGCCTTCGTCGGTAGTTCCCGTTTTACCGGCCGCCGGCCGGCCGATTTGTGCACCCGTTCCGGTGCCGGACTTGACGACGGATTGCAGCATGCTGGTTAACAAGTAGGAAGTGGTTTCCTTCATAACCCGGCGTGGCACCGGGGTATTTTTAAACAAGGTAACGCCTTCCTGATCCTCTACCCGCAAAATGGCGACCGGCTCGTTATATATTCCGTTATTGGCGATGGCACTGTACGCAGCGGCCAGTTGTAGGGGGGTTACGCCGGGGTCTATGCCCCCCAACGCCATGGCCGGGCCGGTAGCCTTAAGGTTGATGTCCATACGTTGGGCAAATTGTATGGCTTTGGGGATGGTAACGTGTTCCATGAGCAGTTTTACCGCCACGACATTGACCGAGTGGGTCAGCGCCGTTCGCAGCGTGATTAACCCGCGGTACTTGCCGTCATAGTTATGGGGCTCGTAATTTTTGTATTTGGGGTACTTTACCGGTGCGTCGTCGATAACGGTGGCCGGTCCCATGCCCAGCAGCTCAATGGCCGGGCCGTAAGCCAAAATGGGTTTGATGGCCGATCCCGGTTGCCGCGGCGACATGGTGGCCCTGTTTAAAGCCCTTTTGTGCGTGTGCTCCCTGCCGCCCACCAGGGCCCGAATCGCTCCGTTTTCCGGGTCCAGAACTACCGTCGCCCCCTGAGGCTGCAGAACACCGTCCTTGTTTTTTTTCGATGCCGGAAAGTTTTCCGGATTAGCCATGGCTTTTTCTGCAAAGCTTTGTATCTCAGGGTCCAAGGTGGTATATACTTTTAACCCGCCTTTGAAAACCAGTTCTTCCCCGAATTGTTCCACCAGCTGGTCCGTAACGTAATCGATAAAATAAGGATAGGGATAGCTGGTATCGGATTTGCTTTGTTTTAATGACAGTTCTTCCGACTTGGCTTGCTGGCAGATTACGGTGTCAATAAACCCGTACCGGTTCATGTCATCCAGTACCTGGTTGCGGCGAGAGACGGCCAGCTCGGCGTTTCTAAAGGGAGAGTAATTGTTAGGCGACTTGGTCAAGCCGGCCAGCAGCGCGGCTTCACTCACCGTCAAGTCGCTGGCGTTTTTGTCAAAATAAGTTTGTGCTGCGGCTTGAATGCCGTAGGCCCCTTCTCCCAGGTAAATGCGATTCAAATACATCTCCAGGATTTCATCCTTAGAATATCTTCTCTCCAGCTTGACGGCTAAAATCACTTCCTGGATTTTTCTTTTTAAAGTTCTTTCTGGGCTTAAAAAGGAGAGTTTGACCAACTGCTGCGTAATGGTGCTACCACCCTGAAAGTTCCTATCCAAGCCGATGATATGCAAAGCGTCATTTACAGCAGCGCGCAGGATGGCCTTGATCATGACGCCGTGGTGCTCGTAAAAATAATGGTCCTCGGCAGCCAGAAAGGCATCCTTGACGTGTTTGGGGAGGGAGTTTATGGATACCCGTACCCGGTTTTCCAGCCCGATTTGGGCGACGAGTTTGCCGTCCTTGTCAAAGATCTGGGTGGCCGTGATCGGCACCAGGTTTTTCTCATTTAAAACTGGCAGGTCCTTTATGCTGACGGCTACCAGTCCCATGGCCGCGCCCGTAGCTAACAAAAAAGATAATATAAGCAAAAAAATGACCAACCGGAAAGGATTGAGCTTTCTTTTTACGCGCCTGTTTTTTGGCAAGTATTTTTCCTCCTTTAAAGAGAGGGCCTTGTACAACGCAATTATAACACAATCAAGCTGAAACATTTAACACGTAATTACACGTAATTTGGCGCCTTGTAACTGATCTTTCATATTTGATATAATTTAAGAACTGAAGCAGAGGAATGTGAAAGGAGTTAACAATATGCTCAGTGTGGAAAAGCAGCTGGAGATCATCAAAAGAGGCGTTGTGGAAATAGTCCCGGAAGACGAGCTTGTTACCAAGCTGGAGAGGTCTATTAAGACCGGTAAACCTTTACATATTAAATTGGGTTTGGATCCTACCGCGCCGGACATACACCTCGGGCATACGGTGGTGCTGCATAAAATAAGACAGTTCCAGGAACTGGGGCACCGCACCACTATTATCTTGGGTGATTTTACGGCGCGCATCGGTGACCCAACGGGTAAGTCAGAAACCAGAAAGCAGCTTTCCGAGGAACAGGTCATGGAGAACGCCAAAACTTACGAGCGGCAAATTTTCAAGATACTGGACCCGGAAAAAACCACCATCACCTTTAACAGCAAGTGGCTGGCTCCAATGAAATTCGCCGACGTAATTGAACTGGCCGCCAAGTATACCGTGGCCCGCATGCTGGAGCGCGATGATTTTGCCAAGCGTTTCAAGGAAGGGCATCCCATCAGCGTGCATGAGTTTTTTTACCCATTAATGCAGGGTTATGATTCGGTGGCCTTGCGTGCCGATGTGGAACTGGGCGGTACGGACCAGAAGTTCAACTTGCTTATGGGGAGAACCCTGCAGCGCGAGTACGGGCAGGAACCCCAGATAGCTCTGATGATGCCCATTATCGAAGGGACCGACGGGGTGCAAAAAATGAGCAAAAGTCTAGGTAACTACATAGGCATAGATGAGCGCCCGGAAGAAATGTATGGTAAAACCATGAGCATTCCCGATCAGTTAATGGTGCGTTATTTTGAACTGGTAACCACTGTACCGCTTCATGAAGTGAGGGAGATCGCCCGCGGCCTGCAAAGCGGGGAATTGCACCCGCGTGACGCGAAAATGCGCCTGGCCCGGGAGATAGTTAAAATTTACCACGGGGAGGAAGCTGCCTACCGGGCCGAGGAGGAATTTAAGCGCGTGTTCCAACAGCACGACGTTCCCGGAGAAATTCCTACATTTAAGATTCCGGAGGACATTTGGGAGGGCGATATGGTTTGGCTGCCCAAACTGTTACAGCGTTCGGGTATCTGTTCCAGCACCAGCGAGGCCAGGCGGTTGGTGCAGCAAGGCGCGGTACGCGTTGACGGGGAAAAGTTCCAGGAACCCGACCAGAGGATCAAGCCCGTGCCGGGCATGGTTATTAAAGCCGGCAAGAGGAAATTTATACGAATCGTTTAAACTTAAACCCGAAAATTTGCGGAATGGTTTAATCGGACAATGATTCACCCCATATAATTTTATAGTAACGCTGCAGTGTAGTGTACAGTAACGCTGCGGCGGCCCACGGGGTGGTTCTATGTTCGAGAAAAGACGGCCTTTACGCAAGTTTTGCGGCCTCGTATTGGTGCTGGTGCTGTTGAGCGGAGTATATTTTTTGCTCGACCGGCGGGTGCGGCCCACGCTGTTTTCCATAGCCGAAGTGGAAGTAACCCAGATGGCCGTCGACGTAATCAACCAGACTGTGCAACGGGAGGTATCGCGGAAAAATATCGATTATCGCGATTTTATAGCGGTGCATAGGGACAACAGCGGCCGGGTGGCGTTAATGCAGGCCAACACGGTAAAAATCAATAAGATGGCAGCCGATATTACCCTTGGCGTACAGCATAGGCTGCGCCAGTTGGACGGCAAGCAGATTTACGTACCCCTGGGGCAAGTGCTGGGAAGTTATATATTCGCCGACATGGGCCCCAACATCAATATTGCCATTCATCCGATGGGCACCGTTAAGGTGAACGTTATAGACAGGTTTGAGCAGGCCGGGATTAACCAAACCAGGCACAAGATCTACCTGGATTTTAACACCATGGTAAGGGTGGTCATTCCCCTTTCCAGCGGGGAGGTTAAGGTGGCTACCAAGGTCCCGGTGGCGGAAAGTATCATCGTGGGAGACGTACCGGAAGCGGTTATAAACTTACCCGGTGGTATTCTGGGAGGCGACGGGTTAAAGTAGCGGCACATGCATAAAACCAGTAAAATAATAGATAATAAGTGGTAACGCGATAGGCAAGCGACTGACTAACGTACGGAGCAGTCCTTTACGCCTTTATATTTACGAGAAACATAAAAAGTGGTCTTAAGGGTGTTGACAATTAAATTTGTTGGTGTTATTATGTTTAAGTCGGTGCAATCGCGCTGTTAAACCACAAAAAGGATCTTGACAGAGGGCAGTGCGGGTGATACAATAAAAGACGCCG
>CAJYBN010000140.1 GCA_913064925.1 uncultured Peptococcaceae bacterium | reverse complement strand
ACCAGCAACCCTCCGGTTAACAGCCGGATGCTCTACCGTTGAGCTATCGAGGAACGCTGCAGTTGTTATTATACAATAAATTTACCCCCATGGTCAATAGAAAGCATTAAATCAAATTCTGCTAGTCCAGGTAGTCCTTAAGCTTTTTGCTGCGGCTGGGATGGCGAAGTTTGCGCAGCGTTTTGGCCTCAATTTGTCTTATCCGTTCCCGGGTAACCCCGAATTTTTGCCCCACTTCTTCTAGCGTACGGGCCCTACCGTCATCCAGCCCGAAACGGAGTCGCAATACTTTCTGCTCCCTGTCGGTCAGCGTTTCCAAAACCTCGTCCAGCTGTTCCCGGAGCAATGTAAAAGACGCCTCCTCGGCCGGCGCCCGGGCATCGTGGTCTTCAATAAAATCACCCAAGTGGGAATCTTCTTCCTCCCCGATGGGAGTTTCCAAGGAAACAGGTTCCTGAGCGATTTTCAGTATCTCCCGCACCTTTTCCTCGGAAATGCCCATTTCCTTGGCAATCTCCTCGGGAACCGGTTCGCGACCCAGCTCCTGGAGCAGCTGCCGGCTTACTCTGATCAGTTTGTTAATGGTTTCCACCATGTGTACAGGTATGCGAATGGTCCTGGCCTGGTCGGCTATGGCCCTAGTAATGGCCTGGCGTATCCACCAGGTGGCATACGTGCTGAACTTGTAACCCTTCCGGTAGTCGAATTTCTCTACGGCCTTTATCAGGCCCAGGTTGCCTTCCTGTATCAAGTCCAGAAACAGCATTCCTCTGCCGACGTAACGTTTGGCTATGCTGACCACCAGGCGCAAATTAGCTTCCGCCAGACGCCGCTTGGCCTCCTCGTCTCCCTGCTCCATCCGCTTGGCCAACTCCACTTCCTCTTCCGGTGTCAGTAAGGGCACTCGCCCGATTTCCTTTAAGTACATGCGTACCGGGTCATCTATGCCAACGCCCTCGGGGACGGTTAAATCCACGTCGACATCTTCGGTACTCTCGTCATCTAGGGAAGCCCCGTCGATAGCGTCAAGGTCCTGTGTTTCCGGGATAACTTCAATACCCAGTCCAGCCAGTTTCTCGTATACTTCGTCAATTTGTTCCGGAGTCAAATCTACGCCCTGGAGACTGTCCATAACCTCATGATAAGTGAGAACTCCCCGCTTTTTACCCTTCTCAATCAATTCCTTTACATCTCTCATGATTTCGTTCTTGTTGAGGCCTTCCCTCATGTTACCATTTCCCCTCCTTTCAGGGATTTATCGGTAGTGTTGATTTCTTGTAGAATACGCATTACCGCCTCTTGATCTCCGTTTTTCTCGGCACCGGCCAGGGCCACCTGTAGTTGTTTCCGGTGTGCCAGCAATTGCCTTTTCTTGATGGCCCTGATATAGCCAGTTAACAGGGCTTCCCGGTCATCGCCAGGCACGGGTTCCATCAAAAGAGCGCCAAGCTTCTGCTGGTACCCATCTTCCAGGTAATCAAACAAAACAGAAGGCGAGTAATTCGGCTGACCGTACAAATGCAGCAAGTGTTCATAAACCGTATGGCAAAACGGGTCATGAAAAAAATTACCCGGTAATTGGCTGGAAATGCTATCTATAAAATTAATATCCTCCAAAATTAGTTTTAACAAACCGTACTCAGCTTTCTGTCCAAAATCAACCCCGTGATTATTAATCATATTATGCTTATTTTTAGTAATTTTATCCGGATTTGTCCATTTTTTTCGCTTACCAATGGAAAATTTGCGCAGCTCCTCCGCAATGGAATGATAGCTGGTGAATAACCTGGAGGCTATCAGCCTCACGGCCTCGTTTTTTTCCAGTTCATTTTGCATGGCCGCCAGGGAAGGCAAAATATCCTCCAATACGGCTTCTTTACCGGCAGGCGTTTTATCATATTTTTCCAAGGCCGCCTGCAATTTAAACTCTATTAAGGGTAAAGCGCCGGCCACCAGGCGCTCCCACTCGCCGGCACCGCGGTGGCGTAAAAATTCATCGGGGTCTTTCCCTTCAGGTAAAATAACCACCCGAACCCTCAAGCCCAACTCTTGTAAAATATCCAACCCCCGCAACGCGGCGGAAACGCCCGCAGCATCGGCGTCATAGGCTATAATCACTTCTTTGGTATACCTCATCAACACGCGCCCGTGTTCCCTTGTCAGGCTGGTTCCCAGCGAAGCAACGGCGTTTTTAATGCCAAACTGGTGAGCCGCAATGGTATCCATGTAGCCTTCGGTAACAATGGCATATCCTTTCCGGCGTATGTGCTGCGCAGCCCGGTCCAGCCCGTAAAGTATCTCGCTCTTGTTAAAAAAATCCGTCTCCGGCGTATTCAGGTACTTTGGCTGCTCATCCCCCAATACCCTGCCGCCAAAACCGGCCACCCGGCCACGGACGTCGGTGATGGGAAACATCAAGCGCGAGCGAAACCTGTCATAAGTTCTTTTATTGCCACTAACCGCCAGTCCCACATCAACCAGCTCGCGAGCGGTTACACCTTTGCCCTGCATAAACTTGATCAGGGAATCCCAGGCCGGAAGAGCAAATCCCAGCTTGAAATCTTGGATCACTTCGCTGGTGATGCCGCGGCGAGCCAGGTACTCCCTGGCATCAGACGCTTCCGGCCGCTGCAACAGCACCTGGTGGAAATAATCCCTGGCCCAGGCGTTAATTTTCCAGGCCTTTTCCTCCCGGCGCAGTTGCTCCCGCATCCTGGGGTTGTAACCATCAGGCACCTGCACGCCTACCCTTTCCCCCAGTATTCTCACAGCCTCGGGAAAGGAAACCTGGTGTTGCAGCATGATGAATTTAAAGACGTTCCCGCCCACATTACAGCCAAAACAATAAAACATTTGTTTATCCGGCGTTACTGTAAAAGACGGGTTTGTCTCCTGGTGGAACGGGCAGGGACCGACGAAGTTTTTCCCTTTCCGTTGCAGGTGCACATATTCAGAAATAACCTGTACTATGTCGGCGCGAAACCTGATTTCTTCCACTATGTCCTCGGAAATAAAACCCGGCACCGTACCACCTTCCCAGCCGAGAGCTTTAATCTTAACAATTCTCCGGCCGAGACTAAATACCTTTCATTACTGGCTGTTTTAGATTTATTCGCTGCTACTAAAAATTATCCTTCCGCTTTCGACATATTTTTGTTTACCCACCGCCCTCGGGAATAGCGAAGGAACGGGGTATAAAAAGCGCCTTGAACTGGGCTATGGCGTAACGGTCGGTCATGCCGGCGATATAATCGCACACCGCCCGCTCCGTGCCCACGGCCGCCGCCCTGTCCCGGTGTTCCGCAGGCAGTTTCTCGGGATGTGCAACCCAGTATTTAAAGAGGTACTGTACCACGTGCCGGGCTTTGCCTTCTTCTCTTTTCGCTTCCGAGTCTATATAAACGCGCTGGAAAAGAAATTGCCGCAGCAGGTCGGTGGCTTCCTGCATTTCAGCGCTCATGCTGACGGAAGGCTTACCCTGGCTGTTTTCAATTAAGTCCAGCACCATGTTGTTAATGCGCGTGCGGTGCTCCCGGCCCAACACCTCCAGACACAACGCAGGCAGGTCCTCCACCTCGATGATTCCGGCCCTGATGGCGTCGTCGACATCGTGGTTAATGTAGGCCACACGATCGGCAATCTTAACTACTTGCCCCTCCAGCGTAGCGGGCCGGTCCGGCCCCGTGTGTTTTAATATGCCGTCCAGCACTTCTCCGGTGAGATTCAATCCCCGGCCGCCTTCCAGCTCTTCCACCACCCGCAGGCTTTGGCGATTATGTTTGAACCCACCCGGCATGATTTCGTTTAAGGCGCTTTCACCGGCGTGACCGAAGGGCGTATGGCCCAGGTCGTGCCCCAGGGCAATGGCTTCGGTCAGGTCCTCGTTCAACCGCAGGGCGCGGGCTACCGTCCTGGCAATCTGGGCCACTTCAAGGGTGTGGGTAAGCCTGGTTCGGTAATGGTCGCCCTCGGGAATGATAAACACCTGCGTTTTGTGCTTGAGCCGCCGGAAAGCCTTGGAATGGATAATCCGGTCCCGGTCCCGCTGAAAAGCCGTTCTAACACGGCAGGGTTCTTCGGGGCGCCTGCGCCCTACGGACCGGGAACTGCGCGCGGCAAATGCGGAAAGGTATTTTTCTTCCAGTGTTTCGGTTTGCAAACGAATATTCATTTTATCGTTTAACCTCTACCCCCGGCAGTACGCGAACGGCGGGGGCGGGCAAAGCGTCAATCTTGGCTACGGCGCAGCCGCAGTTCCGCGGTGGCACGGGCCACTTCCACGACACGCCGCGCCAGTACCCGGGATCGTTCCGTGCCAGTCTGGTCCGCCTCGGCCGGGCGCTGCGCGCAGGCTCCCTGGTGCCCGGCGTCGTCTTCCGTAAAACCGTCGCCCACGACGGTCATGCCTTGGCATAACATCATATCGTGTATGGCACGCACAGTGGTTTCCTGGCCGCCGAACCGAGCCGCCCCAACTGCCAAAGCGCCCCCCACTACGTTCAACAATGCTTTATCCTTACGCAGGGACCTGGTTTTATCCCAAAAGGCCTTTAACTGAGCCGAAACAGTGCAAAAATAAACTGGGCTGCCGATAATCATGCCGTCACAGCGCCGCAGCAAAGCATACGCTTCTTCCAAGGGGGTGCCCCGGAAACATTTCCCCTCACAGGGATTGGAACAAGCCAGACAGAACGGGTTTTTAACCTTGGCCAAGACTTCGGAAACCTGTATAAAGCGTCCTTCGGCCCCAGCCTTTTCGGCTTCTTGCAAAGCTGCTTTCAACATATGAGCCGTATTGCCCGCCGGGTTTGGACTTCCGTTAATAGCCAGTATCAACATACACTTCCCTCTTTCCAAAAATAATTGGCAACACATTCTTATAAAACTTATGCATAACCGGTACATTTATAACTAATTCAGCCGGCACACGGCCGTTTCCGCATAAATGGGCCCCTTGCGGGTAAGCTTGCTTTGCATCAACACAACGCTGTCGACCGTAAAAGTGCCGATGGCACCGAATTCCCGGGCCGTTTCGCGGGCCAAGTGCACCAGCTCGCTCCCATTCTTCAGAGAACGAACGCGTCCCAGTGTCAGGTGGGGCGAAAATTTTTTACTCTCAGTCACAAACCCCAGCGTGGACATGCTTTCCTCTACCTTGTCATGCAGGTGCCGGAACTTTTGCTCCCTGTCGTGCACGCCTACCCAAATTACCCGAGGCTTCTGCGGGCCCGGAAAAAAGCCTATGCCGGCCAGTTCAAGGGCAAAGGTGCCCGTTGCGGCGACGGCATCGCCCCCAGCCCGGGCTATTTCACTTATTCTTTCGACTTCCACATCGCCCAGGAACTTAACGGTTAAGTGCAGGTTTTGCTGCTCCACCCACTTAATATCTGCCGGCAGCACCCGCAGCCTGGATTGAATACCAAAAAGCCTTCGTTTCAGGCCGTCAGGTAGATTCACGGCCCAAAACAAGCGTACCTGCCGCATTTCCTCAACGCCCCAGTATCGTAATTGTAACATTTACCAGGTTACATGTACTTCTATATTTTTTTCTAATTTCCTTTTCTTTAATAAATATTTTATTGAGAAAAGTTCTGGGGAGGGCAACGGTCCCTCCCCAAAACTCACTTGTCGTTTTTAACCTTGGCCTGGGCTGCTGCCAGCCTGGCTATGGGCACCCGGAAGGGCGAGCAGCTTACGTAGTCCAGCCCGATCTGGTGGCAGAATTCAATGGACGAGGGTTCCCCGCCGTGCTCGCCGCAAATGCCGATGAGCAGGTCGGGCTTAGCCTGCCGGCCAAGTTGTACAGCAGTTTGCATCAGTTTGCCCACGCCTCTACGGTCCAGCACCGCAAAGGGGTTATCTTTTAGTATCTTTTTCTCCACGTATTCATGCAGGAACTTGCCCTCGGCATCGTCACGGCTGAAGCCCAGTGTGGTCTGGGTCAGGTCGTTGGTACCAAAGGAGAAGAAGTCGGCCGCGGCGGCAATTTCATCCGCCAGGAGCGCCGCCCTGGGCACCTCGATCATGGTTCCTACGCTGTACTCGAATTGCACCCCGGTTTCCCGCATCACGTCGCCAGCCACTTCCTCCACCAGGCGCCGCAAGTAAGCAAGCTCGTTGTAATCAATGGCCAGCGGTATCTCCACTTCGGGTATCACCCGGCAGCCTTCGCGCACCAAGCGCGCCACAGCCTGGAATATGGCCCTAGCCTGCATAGCGTAAACAGCCGGGAAGGTTATGCCCAAGCGGCACCCCCGGTGCCCCAGCATGGGATTGAACTCCGACAAGGCCCGCACCTTTTTCAGCAATTCTTCCTTTTGCTGTAGCTCTTCTGCATCACCGCCGGTAAGGCGCATTCTGGTAATTTCCACCATCAATTCCTCGGCGTTGGGCAAGAACTCGTGCAGTGGTGGGTCTAATAGACGAATGGTAACCGGCAGTCCTTCCATGACCTTGAGAATACCATAAAAATCTTCCTCCTGCATGGGCAGAAGCTTCTCCAGGGCCTTATCCCTTTCTTCATCACTGGTAGCCAGGATCATTTGCTGAACGATGGGCAGGCGGTCCTGGGCCATAAACATGTGCTCGGTACGGGTAAGCCCGATGCCCTCGGCCCCAAATTCCCTGGCCTTGGCGGCATCCACGGGGGTGTCGGCGTTGGCCCGCACGCCCAAAGTCCTTATCTCATCGGCCCATTCAAGCAGCTGGCGAAATTCAGCCCCCAGCTCGGGGTCGATCATGGGTACCCGCCCCAGGATAACCTGTCCGGTGGACCCATCGATGGAAATAATGTCGCCCTTCTTGATCACCTTATCGCCAACGGTAAATTGCCCTTGTTCGTAATCAATGCGAATTGCTTCACAGCCGCATACGCAGGGCTTGCCCATGCCGCGGGCCACCACGGCGGCGTGACTGGTCATGCCGCCACGGGAAGTAAGCACGCCCTGGGCCTGCACGATACCGTGAATGTCATCCGGCGTGGTTTCCGTGCGCACCAGGATAACTTTCTCCCCTTCCTGGCCCATTTTCTCGGCCTCGTCCGCGTAGAATACCACTTTACCGCTGGCAGCGCCGGGGGAGGCGGGAAGGCCTTTGGCAATAACTTGCAGCTCGGCGTTGGGGTCAATGCGCCTGTGCAGCAAGTGATCCAAGTGGGCAGGTTCCACCCGCATGACGGCTTCTTCACGGCTTATCAGACCCTCGTTAACCATATCCACCGCTATCTTTATGGCTGCCTGGGCGGTGCGTTTACCGTTGCGGGTTTGTAGAATATACAGTTTACCCCGTTCTATAGTAAATTCAATGTCCTGCATGTCCCGGTAATGCTTCTCCAGCAACCGGCATGTTTCGTCAAACTGGCGGTAAACGTCGGGCATTTCGTCCTTTAAAGCAGAGATGGGCTGCGGCGTTCTGATGCCGGCCACCACGTCCTC
>CAJYBN010000139.1 GCA_913064925.1 uncultured Peptococcaceae bacterium | reverse complement strand
CAGGCGGAAATGGCGCATGTCCTGCTGCAAAAAGGTAATGTCAAGATTTTGCGCTGCCGCTTTTTGCCTGGCCAGTTCCAACATTTCCTCAGAAATGTCGATGCCCGTGGTTTTGTACCCACGCCTGGCAAAGGGAAGTGTTGTGTTACCCGTGCCACAGGCCAAGTCGGCGACGCTGCGGACGCAGAGGTTGAACTTACGCAGCAAATCCTCCGCATAGTTGATCCATTGTTGGAAATCAACCCCACCGACCAGGTAATCGTATATGCGGGAAAGTCCTTGATATTGACTCATTTTTGCCACGGCTTTAACCGGTAGTAGGCCCCCGGTGGAAACCGGAGGCCCGTCTTTATTTTTTCAAGCTGCTTAAGATATCTGCCAGCACTTTTTGAATTTCCTGGTCGCCGTTGATATTTAACAGTAGTCCCTTGGATGAGTAATAATCTATTAAGGGCTGGGTTTGGGCCTCGTAGACGTCGAGGCGGTTACTTACGGCTGCCTCGTTGTCATCGCTGCGCTGGTAGAGCTCGCCACCGCAGCTGTTGCACTTGCCTTCCACTTGCGGCTTGTTGAATAGTATATGATAGCTTGCCCCGCAGTTGCGGCATACCCTGCGCCCCGTAAGGCGGGCCATTAATTTCTCCCTAGGTACAGCTATATTGATGACACCGTCCAATTTGATGTTCATTTCCTGCAGGGTGGCGTCAAGGGCTTTGGCCTGTTCCAGTGTACGGGGGAACCCATCCAACAGGAAACCGCCTGCGCAGTCGGGCTTGGAAAGCCTGTCCTTAACCATACCCACTACTACTTCATCCGGTACCAAGGCTCCCTTGTCCATGTATTCCTTAGCCTTTTTCCCCATTTCGGTTCCTTCTTTGATGGCGGCGCGGAACATGTCCCCGGTGGAAATGTGCGCGATGTTTAGTTCCTTCACCAGCATTTCCGCCTGTGTGCCCTTACCCGCCCCGGGCGGCCCCATGATTAATAGTTTCAAAAACATCTCCCTCCTCGCACGGTACATAAATAATCAACTTGTACACATTATAGCATTTATATCGAGCACTGAAAATACGTAACGTTCCGCAGGTTTTATTACTGTGGGAAATTACAGAAACTCAATGCAAAGTCATGGGCGGCATCGTTTACACCAACTTATTTCCCGTGGAGCGTATTGTGCGCGACCTGGGTCTGGCTTCCATATGGACCGGTACCAGCGAGAGGGCGTTGGGGAATAGTTTATGTGGCAACGGATTTCTGACAGAAAGTAGCCCGCCGTAAATAGCGGGCAAAATATAACTTGAAATATTTGTTAAAATCAAAGTTAAACGGGCTACTTTTTCATCCAGTAATAACCATCCTTAGCTATCCTTTCCTTTTCCATCTGCTGCAGCTGTTTCCATTGAATCTTACCCGTACCGCTTTTAGGCAGCTGGGATACGAATTCCACAATGCGCGGGTACCTGTAGGCAGCCATGTTTTCCTTGGCCCAGTTGATGAAATCCTCCTCGGTGATCTTGCCCTGGTATTCCTGGCGCAAAACCACGAACGCCTTAACGTTTTCCACCCGCACCGGGTCGGGAACCCCTACCACGCAGACCTCGGCCACCGCGGGGTGCTTGTACAGGACGGCCTCCACCTCCGTGGGCCATACCTTGAACCCGGCCGCGTTGATCATGCGCTTGCTCCGGTCCACAATGTAGAAATATCCTTCTTCGTCCATTTTGCAAATATCGCCGGTGCGCAAAAACCTTTTGCCTTCTTTTTCTATGAAGGCTTCCTCGTTATCCTTAGGCCGGTTCCAGTAACCCTTCATCACCTCGGGACCGCTGACGATGAGCTCTCCTTCCCGGCCCGGGGGCAATTCCTCACCCGTATCCAGGTCAATTATTCTTGCATCCACACCGAAATCCGGTATGCCGATACACTGCAGCTTGGGCCGGTCCGGGGGGTTAAAGTGGGTTTGCGAGATGGTTTCGGTCATCCCGTAACCTTCAACATACTTGAGACCCGTAAGCTCATACAGTTTTTGGCCCACCGCTTCGGGCAGCGGGGCGCCGCCGCCCCCCATAATCATGAGGGAACTCAGGTCGCGTTTAGCAATGTCCGGGTGGTTCAATATATCCACCACCATGGTGGTGATGTTGGTCCAAACCGTGCAGCGGTATTTTTCAATGGCGGTGAGGGCGGCCTCTCGGTCCCACCGGGTGAGCAGCACGATTGTTCCCCCGACATAAATGGGGGCAAGCATGCTGTGGATTAACCCCGTGACGTGGAATAACGGCAGGGTTGCCAGCGCTATTCCGCTGGAAACCATATTATGCCAGACCGCTGAACTGACTGTATTGGAAATAATGGTAGCGTGGGTATGGATGCACCCCTTGGGTATGCCGGTTGAACCCGAGGTATAAGGGAGCATGGCCATATCATCGGTGGTCACTTCTACGGCCGGGGGAGCCGGCGCATATGCGTTCAGCGTTTCCAACCACCGGCGGGGCGTGTCTTCCAGTGCAACTGTAGTTTGCATGGGACCGGGTACTGGAAGTTCCGGTTCCTCCGGCAAATAATCGGAATATTCCCCTACAATGACTTCCTGCAGCCCGGTTTCCGCCCGGATGTTCCGTACCCGGCCGTAAATGTCCGAGGTGGTTATGAGCACGGTGGTGCCGCTGTCGTCCAGCAGCACTTTCAGCTCGTGTTCCGTAAGCATGGGATTGATAGGCACCACCACGGCGTTGGCCCGCATGATGCCAAAGTAGCCGATAATAAAGTGCGGGGTGTTTTGGAGATATAGGGCCACCCTGTCTCCCTTCCGGATGCCCATGTCGTACAGAGCCGTAGCCGTCCTTTCCACCGCCTCCCACAATTCCCGGTAGCTGATCCGCTTTCCATAGTAAATCAGCGCCGGTTTGTCCGGATAGCGACGCGCTGATGTTTCCAGGAATTCAAAAAGGGGCACTTGGGGGTAGTCCAGCTCGTAGGGTAGTCTTTTGGGCCAAAATTTAAAGTGAGCAGTATTCATGTTGATCTCTCCTTAATAATTGTTTGATTAAATATAATGCAATTAATGCAAAATTACCGGGCCAAATGGCCCGAGTTTTAATGCAATCAAGTAATCGCTTAATATAAATCATTTTAATATTTAAACATTATTGTTAACATTGTAAACATCAATAAAAAGCCCGAATAAACGAGCGACAAGCAGTTATCTAAACTTTTTAAAAGGTTTCCCGGATATTTCGAATGAGAATATTAAGCTTCCACCAGTTATTGCAGTTTCCCCTCTTGGTAGAGCTGTCTTAATACCCGCTTGGAAAATTTGCCTACGCTGGTCTTGGGTATCTCATTAATAAAAATAATGTCATCGGGCAGCCACCAGCTGGCAACCTTTCCCCGTAAGAAGTCTTTCAATTCTTCCTTGCTTACCTTGCCCCGTGCCTCCGGCTTTAACACCACGCAGGCCAGCGGCCTTTCCTGCCATTTTTCGTGATGAATGCCGATGACCGCCGCCTCGGCCACGGCGGGGTGTCCCATGAGATGGTTTTCCAGGTCCACCGAGGAAATCCACTCCCCGCCGCTCTTAATTAAATCCTTGGTGCGGTCCATGACCTGAACATATCCCTCTTCGTCAATGGTAACAATGTCACCTGTTCTAAACCAGCCATCGATAAAAGACTCTTTTGTTTTTTCCGGGTCTTTATAATATTCCTTGATTACCCAGGGACCCTTAAAGAGCAGTTCGCCCATTTCCTTGCCGTCATGCTTTACCTCTTTGCCCTTGTCATTGATTATTTTCATTTCCAGTCCCGGTATCAACAATCCCGTCTTGGCGCGCAGCTGATACTTTTCGGGTTCGGGCAGATCCTCAAGATAGCTTTTCGGATAACACATCAGCGTAACCGGAGAAGTTTCCGTTTGCCCGTAACCCTGTAAGAGGGTTACCCCCAGCTTTTTCTCGTATTCTTCTGTCAGCTTGGCCGGCATGGCGGCCCCGCCGGAAACCAAATACCTGATACAGCTAAAATCGTACTTGTTCGGATTTTGCAGCACGTGGTTTAATATGCCCATCCATATGGTCGGCACGCCGGCGGCGATGGTAATCCTTTCTCGGTGGATTAATTCACACAAATCCTGTGGCTGGGGCCTGCTCCCCGGTAGAACCTGCTTGGCCCCCACAAAAGTATCGGCAAAAGGCCTGCACCAGGCGTTGACATGAAACATAGGTACAATGGGCATCACAACATCTCTTTCGGTAGTGCCGTACTCACCGGCCAAAAGTGACAGGGAAAGGAGGTATAAACCGCGGTGGGTATAAACTACACCTTTGGGGAAACCGGTAGTAGCCGTCGTATAAGCCATTATCGCCGGGGACCACTCGTCCAGGTAAGGGAACTGGTAATCGTCCGGTTCGTCCTTAATCAATTCTTCGTAGGAATAAACAGGAGCAAGTGTAGTTTGAGGTAACTCCGGCTTATCGGTCATTATAACATAAGCCTTGATGGTGGTGAGCTTTTCCCGGATATCTTCTATTGCCGGTATTAGGTCTTCATCGATAAAGATCACCTTGTTTTCCGCAAAGTTAATGCAATGGATGAGATGTTCCCGGAACAGGCGAATATTAACGGTGTTCAACACGGCCCCATAACTAGGAACGGCGAAATAAAGTTCTAGGTGGCGGTGGTTGTTCCAGGCAAAGGAGGCCACTTTGTCGCCTGGTTGGATATCCAATTTTTTCAAAGCATTTGCCAACCGGCATACTCTTTTATACAGAGTTCCGTAATTATACCTGAACATTCCAGAGAAATCTCGGGAAACAATTTCTTTCTTGGGGTAAACAGTTTTGGCATGATACAAAATTGTTTTTAACAAAAGGGGATATTCCATCATTGTGGACTCACCTCATATGACATATTTTAATTAGTCAACGATCAACTGCGTGAAATACCCGGGTGTTCTCAACTTCTCCGCTTTTTATTGCTTGGGACCGCGATTGACGCAGCTACCAAAACCACTACCGGCTTGTTTTTGCATTTCCGAAGCTGAAGCTTCCACCTCCCGCTGATATACAAATTTAGCCGCCCGGGCGCTTTTTAACTTTAAGTGTAATAATGCAATATTTATACCTATTTATACCCGACATTATTGGGGGGTTAAAAATAAATAATAAAATGCCTGTTTATATAAGTTGGGCAATTTCAAGAAATAGAAATAAGTCTTACTTTAATAAATAAAATATTCTAAATGTTGTTAACCTTTTTAACATATTTGTTTAAATAGTTAACAGGATTATTTTTATTCTTTTTATCATAAAGAAAAATATTTTATAGCCCTGTGTTTTTACCGCCTCCTTCAAGTCAAGGTATGAATCTTGCAACACCAATAGCTTTATAATATCCAAACAAAGGGGGACAAAGAGGCAACTTCTTGGCAAGTACGTTTTTTGCCCAAGGGTGTTGCTGTAAAAGGTAGATATGAGGATCGCGTTTAAAGCTAATCTGATCAAGCAACTTGGCCGGGTGGCCCTAGGCATGGAACCGGCGGATATAATTTTAACTAATGGTCACGTGTTGAACGTCTATACCGGCGAAGTTCTGAAGAATTACCAGGTACTCATCGCCGGCGACAGGATTGCATATGTGGGACCGGAACAAGATTTCCCCGCCGGGCCTGAAACCAGGGTGATCGACGCCGGCGGGCAGCTGTTGATACCGGGCCTGATCGACGGCCATATCCACATGGACGCCTGGATGAAAGTCGAGGAGTTTGTACGCCTGTCCCTGCCCCATGGCACCACCACTATCATCACGGAATGCACTTCCCCATCCAACGCCATGGGAACGCGGGGAGTGCTGGCCTTCTTAAAGCAAATTCAAAGCCAGCCCCAGAGGTTTTTTATCACTGCGCCGACAATTTCCTTTCTCTGCTCCAATTACGGGGACAACCAAAAAGCCATTAACCTGTCCGGCATGAAGCAATTGCTGGAGTTGCCGGAAATACTGGGGTTGGGAGAAATTTACTGGCCCGATCTGTTAAATGGGAACTCCAGTGAGGAACTGGCGCAAATTATTGAATATGCCATTGCCCTGGGTAAAACCGTGGAGGGGCACGGGGCGGGGGCCAGAAACAGAAAACTGGCGGCCCTGGCGGCCCACGGCATCGATTCATGCCACGAGCCCATCACCGCCGAAGAGGTCAAAGAAAGATTGCAAATGGGCTTGTTTACCATGATCCGGGAGGGCTCGGTGCGTCAAGAACTGGAAGCGGTGATCAAGCCACTGGTTGATCTCGGTATAGATCTGCGCAGGGCCATTTTGGTTTCCGACGGAATCTGGCCGGGCGTTTTGATCAGCCAGGGCCATATGGATCAAATCGTGCAAAAGGCGATTGACCTGGGCCTGGACCCGGTAACGGCCATCCGTATGGCGACCCTCAACGTGGCGGAACACTTCCACCTGGATGGTGATCTGGGCGGAATCGCCCCGGGTAAATGCGCCGACCTGGTGATTATCCCCGATCTTAAAACCATTGAGCCCCGGCTGGTAATTTGCAAGGGAATACCAGTGGCCCGAGACGGGAAAATGCTGGTGCCCCCGGCAAGGGCGGATTTCCCCGCTGAGGCCTACCAGTGCGTCAAATTGCCCCCGGTGCAGCCGGATTTCTTCCGCATTACGGCCGGCGCTCGGGAGGTAAAAGTGCGGGTTTTGGATTTAATCACCAGAATCGTCAACCGGGAAAGCGTTTTAACTTTACCGGTGGTCGACGGGGAAGTTGTTCTGCCTGTAGCCGAGGACATCATCAAGGTTGCGGTTATTGACAGGTATAGCGGAACCGGCCGCGGCACCACCGGGTTGATCAAGGGTTTCGGTTTGAGCCGGGGCGCCCTGGCCAGCAGCTTTAGTTTCGACGAGGGTAACCTGGTGGTAATCGGCTGCAGTAATGATGACATGGCCGCCGCGGTAAACCGGATCAGGGAACTGGGAGGCGGCATGGTCTATTGCGCCGGCGGCCGGGTGGTGGAAGAGATCCCACTTCCGATTTTTGGGTCCATCTCCGAATTGAGCGGAAGGGAAGTGGCCGCCAGAATCGAATCGCTAGAAAAAGCCATCAGGGCTGTGGGATGCCGGGGGGAAAATCCGCTGTTAACCCTGTTCACCATCACTTTTACCGCCATCCCTTCCATCAGGCTGCTAGCCAGGGGGTACTGGCTGGCCAAGGAACACCGGGTGGTTAACATATTTGCAGATTAAGCAAATTAACGCCAATGCACTAACGGGGGGCGAGGGTATTTCCGGTAACAATATAAATAAAAACCGCCATGGTTTTTACAATTTTAAAAAATGATAAAAACCATGGCATTTAAGAGATTGAAATTATTTGCAATTGGTCAATTTAATTAACAGGCTTGTTTATTCATCCGGTTCAATACCGGCTATCATCCTGGCCAGTTTCTTTTTGTGCTCCAGGTTGGCCTGGCGGG
>CAJYBN010000138.1 GCA_913064925.1 uncultured Peptococcaceae bacterium | reverse complement strand
TCTACGTGCTGGGAGTAAAGGGGGCTGGTGAGTAAATGATGCCATGCTTGAATGTTAAATTTGGTTACCGGGATAATTTCTTGGGCGACATAGGGCCCGTGGACAAGCACTTCGCGCAAAATGTGGTGATACGAGGGCAGGAGGCGGAGATTAACGCGCTCGGCCTGAAGCACAAGGAACTTAGCGATCTGCTAAGGGCAGTTGTTCAAAAAGGAATTACCCATGTGAAAGTTTTAAACGTGTACGGGCAGAGATATATAGGTACGCGCCTGTATTTTCCCCGCGATCGTAAAAGGTGTGACATAGAAATAACAGGCTTTCCCGGTAACGACCTGGGGTGTTTTTTGAACGGCCATCGCATCATCGTTTACGGCAACGCCCAGGACGGCGTGGGCAATACTATGGACGACGGCGAAATAATTGTACACGGGCGGGCGGGCGACGTGGTAGCCATGTCAATGCGGGGCGGGAAAATATTCATCAGGGATAACGTGGGCTACCGAACGGCCATTCACATGAAGGAATACCGGGAGAAGGTACCTGTGCTTGTTATCGGTGGTACGGCTCAGGATTTCTTGGGCGAGTACATGGCCGGCGGGATTGTACTTCTTCTCGGTTTAACATTGCAGGACGGTGAATTGCACAGGGCTCACTATATCGGAACCGGTATGCACGGCGGTGCGATCTACCTGCGGGGAAACATTGAAGATCACCAGCTGGGTAAAGAGGTGGGCGTGCGCCGGCTTGATGAGCGGGACAAGGAAATTGTGGCACGCTATGTCAAGGAATATTGCTGCTATTTTGGCGGTAACACCAGTGAAATTTTACAGGGCGAATTTCGCAAACTTATACCGGTGTCCAAACGGCCGTATGGCAAAATCTACGCTTACTAAAAATAGAGGGTTTTTATCCCTCTATTTTTATACGATGGATACGCCGTATTCCCGCATCCAAGCATCCACTGCGCACCGGTCATCAGCTGCCCGAACCAAGGCTGCCGGAGGGGATCTTCGCCGGTACCGGCCAACCGCCTAACGGCGCCGGTGTTGATTAGATAATTAAGTGGTGACGATGTATCGCCAAGCAACATTGAAACCTTTTGCCGGTCCGCCCTAGCTTGTTTTGGCTCAAGCAGGCGTGATACAATGTCTCTGACGCCGTTGCAGGGGTGGGACCATGTTTGGCATGCGGGTGATGGTTGCTGTTGCCGATAAAGGTTTTCAACAGCAGCTTTTTGATGTATTAAAAAGGGCAGGGTATTTGGTCGTAGCCGGGTACAGCGACGCCAAAACCGCTTTGCAGGCCGCGTTGCAAATTGAACCCGACATTATCATTGTGGACGACAACCTGCCGGGGGGCAGCCTGATGCTTGTCCGGGACATATACGAGCATGGCCTGGCGCCTGTATTGCTGGCTACCGATTATGCGGAGCAGGATATGTTGCACATGGCCAAGGTACCGGGCATTTTCGGTATCTTGGTGAAGCCGCTGCAGGAAACAGCGGTTTTACCAGCTATTGAAGTTGCAGTACATACGTTTAACCGCATAAAGTCGTTGGAAGCGGAAATAAAGCGACTGAAAAAGGAATTGGAAAACAGGAAACTGGTAGAACGTGCGAAGGGTTTATTAATGGATACCTACGGCATGACCGAAAAGGAAGCTTTCCGGTTTATGCAAAAAAAGAGCATGGATAAGTGTGTACCATTGAATAAGATAGCCAAAAATGTAATTATTAAACTACAAAAAAAATGATAGAACAAAATGTATACAATATTTTTATTGCAAATATCTTGCTTTTTCTTAATTCATATATATACTGGTTATGTAGGTCAATACTTTTTCAGGGCAATGACGTCCTATGCGGGCTTGTTGACAACAGGCCTGGAAGGGGCGTCTTTCTTTTTTGATTTTTGTTTGAACTGCTAAGGGGGATCAGTTTGAAAACCTTTACCAAGGAAGATGTTTTGGAAAAAGCTAAGGAATATAACGTTAAATTTGTTAGGCTGCAATTTACTAATATATTCGGCACTCTCAAAAACATCGCCATCACCGTGGAAGAGATGGAAAGGGCACTGGAGGGCAAAATCAGCTTTGACAGCTCGGTGATCGAAGGCTTTGTGGGTAGGCACGAAGCAGACATATTACTCAACCCGGACCCTTCAACCTTTGTCATTTTCCCGTGGCGACCGCGGGAAGGCGCCGTTGCCCGGTTGATTTGCGATGTGTTATACCCCGACGGTACGCCTTTTCGGAGCTGCTGCCGTTCTGTATTGAAAAAAAATCTGGAAGAGGCGGAAAAAGCCGGTTATCACTTGCAGGTGGGTGCTGAAATTGAGTTCTTTCTTTTCCAAACCGATGATTCGGGCAAGCCCACGGTGATAACTCATGACCAGGCGGGATACTGCGACCTTACCCCCGTGGATATGGGGGAAAATGCCAGGCGCGATATGGTACTTACCCTGCAGGAAATGGGATTTGACGTTTCTTCGTCGCACCACGAAATCGCACCGGGCCAGCATGAAATATTCCTGAAAGACGATGACGCGTTGAGCATGGCCGATAGCATCACTACTTTTAAATTTGTAGTGCGCACCATTGCTCAACGTCACGGCCTGCACGCGACGTTCATGCCCAAACCAGTTTCCACTTTTAACGGTTCGGGCCTGCACCTGCAAATGTCCTTGTGGCAAAACGACAATAACGTTTTTTACTCCAGAACGGCACGCGGCGGGTTAAGCAACACGGCAAAGCAATTTATTGCCGGCTTAATTGCCCATGCCGGCGCCTTGACGGCGGTAACTAACCCGCTGGTAAATTCCTATAAGCGCATTTTGTCTAACGACCTGGCTCCAGTGCTTGCCGGGTGGTCGGAGAACAATCGCAGTGCCATGATAAGGGTGCCTTCATGGCGTGGCGCGGACACCAGGGTGGTGCTGCGCAGCCCCGATCCGGCCAGCAACCCGTACTTGATCATGTCAGCCGCCCTGCAGGCGGGTTTGGACGGAATAACCCGAAAGCTGCCGTTACAGGAACCGCTTCCCGATGACATACCTGCTTGGGAAGTAAAAAAAATAATCAAGGAAAAAGGTTTACCCCGTAATCTGGAGAGCGCGTTGAGGGCCTTTTGCGAAGACGATGTTATTAAAAAAGCGCTTGGCGAAAGTATTGTAAACCGGTACTTGTCTGCCAAGGAAGAAGAGTGGGAAAGATTCCTGTCGGCGGTTCACCAGTGGGAACTTGACGAGTACCTGCGCTATTATTAATTAAAGCTTTTCAATAAATAAATACCAAAGGAAGGAGGTTGGGTTAGGATTAAATTTAAATGATTTGTTATTAAGAGAGAGAAAGAGAGAACGGCTTGAAAGCCACAAAATGCTTTAATCTTAATTGTTTTGGGAGGATGGATAGTATGAGTTTTAGCAATGGCATTAACGCCAGCGCAGCAACCTTAACACGCCTGCGTACAGGGGAGAGCAGGTGTCCCTTTAGCGGCATGTGCGTAACGTGCCTGGACGGTTGTCCAGGGTTATGCGAGGTAGGAAAATCGGCCGTTCGCGGTAAGGAAGTTCTGTACCCGCAGCCTTTCGGAAAAACTACGTCCGCTTCACAAAAGGATTACCCCATTGATTATTCACACTTTAACATCATGGGCACGGCGACAGGTGCCTACGGTATCGAAGCGGATTCCAACAAGGCTATATTCCCGGCCGTCAACCTGGAAAGCACAATTGGCGCTGATAAAGGCATCAAGCTCAGCCTGCCCATAGTAGTTGCCGGCATGGGTTCCACCAATGTAGCTGCCAATAACTGGAGTCATTTGGCGGCAGGTGCCGCCATTTGCGGCGTGGGCATTGTAATAGGCGAAAATGTTTGCGCCATGGACCCCAACTCGGAAATAGAAAACGGGCGGGTTAAACATTCACCCAACATGGCGCGTCGCATCAAGGATTTCCAGGAGTGGAGTAACGGCAAGGGATTCATCGCCGTGCAGGCCAATGTAGAAGATACTTCTCTGGGTGTACAGGAATATGTTATTGAAAAGCTGGGTGTGGAAGCGGTAGAACTCAAATGGGGCCAGGGAGCTAAGGACATCGGCGGAGAAGTCAAGCTGGATTCCCTGGAAAGGGCACTGCAGCTCAAAAGCCGGGGATACATAGTGCTGCCCGACCCGGAAAACCCCCAAGTGCAGGAGGCGTTTAAAGCCGGAGCGTTTAGTGAATTTGAGCGGCACTCGCGCATTGGCTTCGTTGAGTACGAATCTTTTATGGCCCGCGTTGAAGAACTGCGCAAGGCAGGGGCCAAGTATATTATGTTGAAAACCGGCGCTTATCGCCCCGCCGACCTGGCGAGGGCGGTGAAATACGCTTCAGATGCCAAGCTGGACCTGCTTACCGTGGATGGCGCCGGCGGTGGCACCGGCATGAGTCCATGGCGTATGATGAACGAGTGGGGCGTTCCCACTGTATACCTGCAAGCGCTGCTGGTCAAGTACCTTGACAAACTGGCTGCCCGGGGAGCCTATATACCCCCCGTTGCCATAGCCGGCGGGTTCACCCTAGAGGATCATATGTTTAAAGGATTGGCCTTGGGTGCGCCTTATACTAAAGCCATCGGCATGGCCCGGTCTGCCCTTTCAGCTGCTATGGTGGGCAAGACCGTGGGAGAAGCAATTAAAGCCGGTAAGGTACCCAACGAGTACAAGAAGTACGGCGATAAGCTGGAGCAGGTATTTATATCTGCAGAAGAGTTAAAAGCTAAGTTAGGCGCAGAGGCATTCAACCGCTTGCCCGTTGGAGCAATCGGTGTGTACAGCTACTTTGAGCGGTTGGCTCAAGGCTTGCGCCAGTTAATGTGTGGTGCCCGCAAGTTCAGCTTAGAATACATTACCAGAGATGACCTGGTGGCTTTAACCAGGGATGCGGCAGAAGTGACTGGCATCCAGTACGTGATGGAATGCGATGCCGACGAGGTTGAAAAGATTCTCAGTCAGTAAATTTAAGTATTGCATTTTGAAAAATGGTTAGTTTATAATAAATAAAATTTTATTAAGTACTTGATACAACGATGTATCGTCTTTCCGGCAATGATGCCCTCGGCAGGTACCCTTCTTTTACCTGTTATGAGGGCTTTTTCTTTCCTTCATACAATTGGCAGGGAGGATTTCTCCATGGGCGAGCAAAGAATTGTTTTGGCCGATGCGGATTCGACATGGCGCAAGAATGTCAAAGCCATATTAAATAAATATGGTTACTGGGTAGTTGGCGAGGCTGCAGACGGCCTAACTGCCTTAAAGCTCGTCCGCGGCAGACAGCCCGATTTGCTGATCATAGATGCAATGTTGCCCGGCATGGACGGGCTACGGGTGGCCAAGATAGTGCACGAGGACAAATTGGCCCCGGTAGTGGCAACCGCTTCTTCCGGTCAGCAAGGAATTATGGAAATGGCCAAAGATGCCAGGGTACAGGCTCTTTTAATTAAGCCCGTGAGTGAAACCTCGCTGCTGCCGGCCATAGAATTAGCTTTAGCCAACTACCAGGAAATTATTGACTTAGAAAATAAGATCACAGAATTAAAGGAAGCGCTAGAAACCAGAAAGCTGGTGGAAAGGGCTAAAGGGATTCTTGTTGAAACGCTGGGGCTGTCAGAAGCCGAGGCTTTTAGGCGCATACAGCGTCAAAGCATGAACCGGCGGGTTCCCATGCGCGTGGTTGCGGAAGCGGTAATAATGTCTCACCAATTAAAAAGCAAGTAAAAGGTACCTTGATTTTCCATCCTCCTCCTGTTCCGTCATGGGACAGGGCTTTTTTTTGATAATACCAAGGTAGCAACAGAAAAATTTGCGGTGAAGCGGTGTTTTTTTATACACTTTATGTTATACTTACTTATGTTATATTTATGTAGTAATTAAACAGGCAACTGATTTCATTGCGGCAGGCTATATTATCTTTTTTTTGTAAACCCCGCGGTCGACACCGGTTTTTGCAGTTATTGACCAAAGGAGAGGTGGAAAACAGTGCCAGTACCGAGCAGCGATGACGTACGCGCCATGGCCAGGGAATACGGTGTAAAATTCGTCCGACTGCAATTTACCGATATTTTCGGTGTGCTGAAGAACGTTTCCATTCCTGTGGAGCAACTTGATAAAGCTCTGAATAACGAGCTTATGTTTGACGGATCTTCCATCGAGGGTTTTGTCCGCATCGAAGAATCGGACATGTACCTGCACCCGGACCCATCTACCTTTGTGATATTTCCATGGAAACCGCGAGACGGAGCGGTAGCGCGCTTGATTTGCGACATATACAATGCCGACGGAACTCCCTTTATCGGCGACCCCCGCTATGTATTACGGCGGGTAGTCGCCGAAGCTGCGGAGATGGGCTACTCCATGAATGTTGGGCCCGAGGCCGAGTTTTTTCTTTTCCATGTGGATGAGGAAGGTAAACCAACTACCATTACCCACGACCGCGCCGGTTATTTTGACCTTACACCGGTTGATCTGGGGGAAAACGCCCGACGTGATATGGTGCTGACGCTGCAACAAATGGGCTTTGAAGTTGAGGCCTCGCACCACGAAGTAGCACCTGGGCAGCATGAGATTGATTTCAAGTATTCGAACGCCCTTGATATTGCCGATAAGGTAGTTACCTTTAAATTCGTAGTGCGTACCATCGCGCAGCGCCACGGATTGCACGCCACTTTCATGCCCAAACCTATATTTGGTATTGCCGGCTCTGGCATGCACCTTAACCAATCGCTTATGAAAAATGGCCAAAATGCATTTTTCGACCCTGACGCTCCCAACCAGCTTAGCCGGGAGTGCCTGTATTATATAGGTGGCTTAATGAAGCACATTTCGGCCATTACAGCTATTACCAACCCGACCGTCAATTCATACAAGAGACTGGTTTCCGGTTACGAAGCACCGGTGTACATTGCCTGGTCCAACCGCAACCGTAGTCCTCTAATTAGGGTACCGGCCAAACGAGGTCAGTCCACTCGTATTGAGCTGCGCAGCCCGGACCCGTCCTGCAACCCCTACCTGGCCTTAGCCGTGTGCTTGAAAGCTGGACTGGAGGGCATCAAGAAAAAAATTGAACCTCCCAAACCATGCGACCAGAATATCTATGAGCTTACCCCGCAAGAACGGGAACACTTGGGGATCGGCATCTTACCGGAAAACTTGAAGGAGGCTTTGAACCACTTGGCTGAAGACCGGGTAATACAGGAAGCTCTTGGGCCGCACATTTTGCATCGTTTTATGGAAGCCAAGCAAATCGAGTGGAACAACTATAAGATCCAAGTCCATGCTTGGGAATTGGAAAATTATTTAACTAAGTTTTAACATGAATTTTTTTATGAACGATTACCAGCAAAACAGCGGAGTAAAACCTGCTGTTTTGCGAATTTTTATTGGGTGGCCCGGCGTTTTGTGCTAAAATTATTTAATAATTTTATGCCGTTGGCTGCTGGCGTCAAACAATGTGGGGGTGGGGAAAATGACACATACCCTGGCGGTGCTG
>CAJYBN010000137.1 GCA_913064925.1 uncultured Peptococcaceae bacterium | reverse complement strand
ACACGACGCTCTTCCGATCTTACATTAACCCTGGGAGGCAACACCACTTCCCTTGCCGCCGTGGGGGTATTCATTTATCAGTTGGGAAAACTGCCCTATTTCTCCCGGGTTGACCTGAACGAAGTTAAATACGATGAGACAAAGGGCGTCACTACTTTTAGCATTTCCGCCCGGTTAAAAGGGGTCGGTGGGGGTTGATGGCACGTGGCCTGGATAAGAAGACCAAAACTGTACTCATTCTTTTACTGTTGCTGTCCTTTTTTTATGCCGGTTACCGTTTCGTGTTAATGCCCCAAATCCAGGCTTACCAGAAGACAAAAACCGAGTTGAACGAAGCCAATGACCTCATCTCCCGGTTGTCTACCAGGGCCGGCTCCCTGGAAGAGGAAAAAAAGGTCTTGGAAAAGGCCAGAAAGCGTTTACTGGAGTTGAACAACAGTTTCAATACTGATATGCAGGACGGCCAGTTTCTCATTCAGCTTAGCCGTGTGACTGAAAAAAACCGGGTACTGGTTTTGAAATTTAAACCGCTGGCCATCGTGGATAGGGGATATGTGCTGGTTCTGCCTGTGGAAATAGAGCTGAGAGGTTTGTTTCCCCAGGTGACAGTGGTGATGGACTATCTGGAAAATCTTCCTAACTTAAGTGAGCTGCGCAATGTTCAAATTAACCGTTACGAGTCTGAAAATGCGGGTGAACAGTCCCTGGCATTGCCTGATGGTACGGTGACGGCAAGTGTGACGCTGCTGCTCTACTCCCAGCCTACTCCTGCCGGGCGCCTGCAGCTGGAGGAGGTCAGGCGCTGGGCACTGGGTCGTCCCAACCCCTTTGTTTCGGGCCGGATGCCTGTTTCTTCTTCATTGCCGGAACAGGCGGCAGAGACGGCCGGCCAGGGGTCTGTCCCATAAGAAAGAAATGTTTCCCCGTTCCTTGTCTGCACCTGCCATTGCCTGCCTTAAAGAAATGGGCTTAATATAGTCAGCAAGAAACAGGTATAGATTGTAAATTGAATATAATACCTGGATGTGATTTGATTATTGATTATTATATTGCTTCCGGGTGATTCAACAAAGATAAAGATATGCATGGTGAGCATATGGAAATAAAAGAAACGACCGGGTTTATTGCTCTCTACAGCTCTGATATTACTACCGTAGAAACCGTGGCCAAATCCCTGGATTACAATTTATACTGCCTGCAGGTGGCCGGCAAACTAACTGCTTTAGCCCGGGTAATTGCCAATACGCCGCCCGATATATTAATTGTGGATTTACCTGGCAACACGCCGGAAATGGAGGCATTGGTCCGGTTGATAGAGAGCGTTTCGCCGATGCCCCCCATCCTCGTCATTACATCAGAAGATTCGAAAGATCTACGTCAGGTGCCGTCGTTGCAGGTATTGGATGCAGGTGAAATCATCAGCAAGCCTGTTTGTCCCGGTAAACTTGCTGCCGGTATTAATTCATTGATGTCAGCCGGAAAGCGGGCGGAGCGCCGCTATGAGAAACCGGTTGCGTCGCTTAAAGACAAGCCGCTGGTTCTCGTGGTGGAAGACAGTCCCTTCCAGATGAAAGTAATACTGCGGTACCTGGAAGGCGAGGATATGGATATTATTACCGCCGTCGACGGGCATGAAGCTTTAAAACTTGCTCTAGAACGCGTTCCCGACCTGGTGCTGCTGGACCTGGTCCTGCCCGGCATGGACGGTTTCGAAGTCTGCCGCCGCATCAAGTCGACGCCGGCCACATCCGGGGTGCCGGTGATCGTCATAACTACTTCGAGCGAGCAGGAGGACAAGCTTAACAGCCTTCAGTACGGGGCTGATGATTTTATCACCAAGCCCGTTGATCGCCGGGAGTTGTTGCTTAAAACCGGTAATATATTAAAGCGCAATAAACAGCTGGCCGCGCTTGCCAGCGAGGCCAGCAGGGATTCTCTTACTGGTCTGTATAACCGGAGGTACATGGAATACGCTCTAAAACGGGAAATGATGGATGCCGCTAGTAGCGAGTTGCCTCTTTCAGTGATTATGCTGGATGTGGATCATTTCAAAAGTTATAACGACACCAACGGACATCCCGCAGGGGATGTGGTGCTAAAGTCTCTCGGAAAAATACTTACTGCGACGCTCAGGCAATCTGACATTATCACCAGGTACGGTGGTGAGGAGTTCCTGGTGATCCTTCCCAGGACCGGGCCAGAAGGAGTAGTGCGCGTGATGGAAAAGATCCGCCTGGCAGTGGAGGAATATCCTTTTCCCAACGGGGAGAGCCAGCCCGGGGGAAGGTTGACCGTGAGCCTCGGTGCTGCATGTTTTCCGGAGCACGCAAGCGACGCCGCGAAGCTGGTCGACCTTGCGGATAAGGCCCTTTACCGGGCCAAGCGTGAAGGCAGAAACTGCTGGCGGATGGCCGGGGAAACTTCCGAAATTAAATAGTTTCAACTGGGAACAGGTGTTGGGAGCCATGTTGTATTACCTGAACCGCCGCGGGTTCTCACTAAATTGAATGGCTGGTAGTCATTATGCTTTTTCCATTATCCTGGCGATTGCTGCACCCGTGCTTAATAATTGCTTATCGGACTGCCTGCCCGGTTCCGCCTGCGAGCAACTAGCAGGACATCCGCTCCCTGGGCAGGAGGCGCTGGCCGAGGAATCCGCCGGCTATCAACTCCGGCTGTATCTCGATGCGGATTAGTGCCGGGTGATTGACCTGGCGCGGCCCGGGAAATACAGCGAGGTCGTTATGCCCGGCGGGGTGGATATTGTTTATAAAAATATATATTTGTTCGTGCCTGATTCAACCTCGTTTATTTTATAATACTGAATATTATTGGGAGAATATTAAAACAATAACATATAGTGATTTGGACGGTGACTAACATGCTGGATAAATTGATGTTACAGGAAGTTATCACGACGGCGTTGGCCAACGGCGGCGACTTCGCCGATGTATTTGTGGAGCATAAGCGGGTTACGGGAATCGGCTGCGAGGACGGTAAGATTGAGCGGATTCATTCGGGCATCGAAGCGGGTGCGGGCATTAGGGTTATATCCGGGGAGAAAACCGCCTATGCCTATACCAACGATCTTAGCCGGGAGGGTTTGCTGGAAGCGGCCCGCATTGTGAGCCATTCCGTTTCCGGCGCTAAAAAAAGCGTCAGCATTAATTTTCGCCGGTTGGAGCCCGCGGCCAGGTTTACCATTGAACAGATGCCCGACAAGGTAAGCACCGAACTAAAAGTGCAGGCGGTAAAGCGGGCGGACCGGGCCGCCCGCAACGTCGACAAGGAAAAAATCAAGCAGGTGATGGTGGGCTACGGCGATGTGGTGCAAAAGGTGATCATCGCTAATAGCGACGGCGATTACGTGGAGGATGAGCGGGTGCGCACCCGCCTGATGGTCCATGCGGTGGCGGCAGAGGGGGCTATAATGCAAACGGGCTACGAGGCGGTGGGCAGCCACAGTGGTTTTGAGCTGCTGGAACGCAACAAGCCCGAGGAAATCGGCGCCGCGGCTGCGCGGCGGGCGGTACAGATGCTGGCGGCTAGGCCGGCACCGGCGGGTAAAATGCCGGTGGTGCTGGCGGGCGAGGCCGGCGGTACCATGGTGCACGAGGCCTGCGGCCATGGCTTGGAGGCCGACCTGGTGCAAAAGGGGCTGTCGGTGTACGCGGGTAAAATCGGGCAGCAGGTGGCGGCGGACTGCGTTACCGTAGTGGACGATGCCACCATGCCGGACCGTTACGGCTCCTACAGTTTCGACGACGAGGGCGTGCCGGTCCGCAAAGTGGTACTGATTGAAAACGGCATTTTGAAAGATTATCTATACGACAGGCTCACCGCGAAACGCGCCGGGGTGGAGCCGAACGGCCACGGGCGCCGGGAATCCTACCAGCACAAGCCCATACCCCGCATGAGCAACACTTATATCGCGCCCGGGCGGGACGACCCGCAAAATATTATCCGCGATGCCGGCAACGGCTTGCTGGTAAAGAAAATGGGCGGCGGGCAGGTCAATACCACCACCGGGGATTTTGTATTTGACGTGGCGGAGGGCTATTTGATTAAAAACGGGGAAATCGGCCCCATGGTGCGCGGTGCCACGCTGACAGGCAACGGGCCGGAAGTGCTCCGGCTCGTGGAAGCGGTGGGCAGCGACCTGGGGTTCACCATCGGCACTTGCGGCAAGGACGGCCAGGGTGTACCGGTAAGTGACGCTCAGCCCACGATAAGGATCAAGGAACTGGTGGTGGGCGGTACCGGGCACGGGGACGGCTGAGCTGCGGTGCTTGACACCTAATTATTTAAGGGTTTTAGCCTGGCCGGAATGATCGCAGCGCCGGTGCCAGGCAAAAGAAATAAAGTAGATTATACTGAGGTGGTTATGTATTGGGCTGATATTTTCGTTTTGATATTGGGCGCCTGTATCGGCAGTTTTCTCAATGTCTGCATCTACCGTATTCCGCGCCGTGAATCGGTGGCCGGCAAACCATCTCACTGTCGCAGCTGCGGCCGAAGAATTAAAGCGCGGGATCTTGTGCCCGTGTTAAGCTTTTTGCTGCTCAGGGGGCGCTGCCGCCATTGCGGGGGCAAAATTTCCCTACAATACCCGCTGGTGGAACTCTGCACGGCGGCGCTTTTTTTGGCCGCGTACCGGTACTGGGGCTGGCAATGGCAGACGGTTTCCATGTGGATTTTCTTTGCCGTGCTCGTTACCGCCGCGGTTATAGATCTGCAGCATACAATTATTCCCGGTGAAATTTTGGTGGCGGGGTGCGCTTTGGGCCTGCCCGTTATCTTCTTTATTTCTTTGAGCAAGTTAACGGGCGGAATATTGGGTTTCTTTGCGGCCGGGCTGCTGTTGCTGGTTATCGCCCTGGTTTCCAAAGGTGGTATGGGCGGCGGGGATATAAAATTAGGCGCGGTCATGGGTTTGTTCCTGGGCTGGCAGGGAGTTATTGTTGCTCTGTTTATCGCTTTTCTGGTCAGCGGCCTGGCGGCAATCGTACTTCTTGCCACGGGGCGTAAAGGCAGAAAGGATGCCGTGCCATTCGGCCCTTACCTGGCGTTGGGGGGAATAACCGCCGCTTTTTATGCCGACTGGATAATTAACTGGTATTTGCGCATTTCGGGAATATCAATTTAAAAGGCGAAAACAATAAAGCTAAAAAATTTGTTTTACCTGAGACCGCCACCGGGCAGAACAAGAAAAAACCGGGGGGTCTTGAGGTACAACCACCCGGGCGGGTCAGGTTACCGAACGACTCATTGACAAGGAGAAGCTACTGGTTAACCAGCTTGGTCATCAGGCGGGCCAGGGTTTGCCTCTCGCTTTGGTCGGCCACCTGCCAGAGCTCTTTTAATGCCTGCTGCTCCGGGTTGGCGGGAGTGACATTTTGAGCCAGCAGGTCGCCCACCTGGTAGGCCAGCGTTTGAATTTTATCCCGGGAAATTCCCAGTTCTTCTGCGAATTCCACGGCCTGTTTCAGGTAATTCTTCCAGGTCGGCCAGTCGGTATTGGCACTTGTCCGGAAATTAAAATCCATAATATTACACCACCTCGATCATTTGAGTTATGCTTGTAACACAAGGATATTTTATTTTACCCCGGGTAAATAAAGTTATGCGCTTTGCCAGTTATAATTTTCTTTTGTATCCAAACATTACGGTATTTAAACGATCATTTTGCTGACACAAGAGACAACGGCCGGGCATATGCTGTAACAAGAAGGCGATATGTACCGGGAGTGGTGATACTTCCTTGCAGGAGGTATTTATTTATGAAAATAGGCGATATCGTTACCAGAAAGGATGACGGTAAAGAGGCGCAGTTTTGCATCATCGGCTTTTACACCGACCAGACAACCGGGGAGAAAGTAGCCATTGTGGCCATGTTGGATCCCAATTCGGTGGCGGAAGTTTCCGTGCAGGAACTTTCCCCGGTGACATTGAAGGACCTAATTGCTTTAACCGCCAGCTCGTGTTTTATGCATTGACAGCCGCAAGGCGCTTTTTTTATTTGCGGCATGAAAAGGAATAGTTTGTTTTCCATTGAATTATAATAACTTAATCGAAAGGAGCGAAGTACGAGCAAGATGCCAGCCAAGATAAAAAATTGTGCGGAAAATGCCGTTCAAAAGGCCCTCGGTTTGGGTGCCTCTATGGCCGAAGCCTATGCCAGCAACAGCCGGGAACTGGTGATAGAGGTGCGCAACGGGGAAGTGGAAACCATGAAGCTGGCCGGGGACCGGGGAATGGGCATTCGGGTTTTTACCGGTGCAAGGGCAGGGTTCGCCTATACTACGGATTTGCGGGACAGCGCTGTGGAAGAAGCCGTCAGGCAAGCCCTGGCCAACGCCACGTGCGCCGAGCCCGACCCGCACCGCTTACTGCCCCAACCGGCACCCTTCTATCCGGAAATGAACCTGTACGACCCCCGCATCAAGGCTGCTACCGTAGAGGAAAAAATAGTCATGGCGCAGGAGATGGAAAACGAGGCGCGGGCTTATGACCAGCGGGTAAGCATTATTGAAAGTTCCACTTACCAGGACGGTGAAGTGGAAGTGACCCTGGTCAATTCCCACGGGCTTTCCGTGGAATACACAGGGGGTTACTGCGGTATGTACATAGCCCTGGTGGCGGGCAAGGGTGAAGAAAGCCAGACCGGCTTTGCCCTTTCTTACAGCCTGCGCCTGGAGGATCTGGATCCTATACGCCTGGGCAGGCTGGCAGCTAGCCGGGCCGTACGCATGCTGGGCGCCAAACCGGGCGTTACGCAGCAGGCCACCGTTGTACTGGAGCCTTACGTTGCTGCGGGATTTTTAGGCATGTTGGCCCACGCTCTGTCCGCCGAGGCGGTGCAAAAGGGACGGTCGCTTTTTGCCGGCAAAGTAGATGAGAAAGTAGCCTCCCCGCAGATCAACGTTGTGGACGACGGAACGCTGGCCAACGGCATCTCTTCAGCCCCCTTTGACGGGGAAGGGGTACCCACCTCCAGGACGGTGCTCATTAAGGAAGGAATACTGCAGGGTTACTTACATAACACTTACACTGCCGCCAAGGACGGCGTGCAATCAACCGGGAACGGGGTGCGCGGAACTTTTAAAGCCACTCCGGAAGTGGGCATCACCAATTTCTTTATCGAACCGGGCGGTAAAACGCCGGAAGAGATAATTAAAGAAATAGATAACGGCTTTTACGTAACCGAGGTGATGGGTTTACACACCGCCAACCCCATATCCGGCGATTTTTCCTTCGGTGCCGCCGGACTGTGGATAGAGAACGGCCGCTTGACCCGGCCGGTGCGGGGCATGGCGATAGCGGGCAATATAGTGGAATTGCTGAGCAACGTGGACGCCGTGGGCAGCGACTTGGAGTTTTTCGGCAGTAAAGGCGCGCCCACCATACGGATTTCCCGCCTGAGCATCAGCGGCCAGTGAAACGGCGGAAGCCGGCCGGGGAAGTCTTTCCACCCCGGTTGTTTTATAGAAATTTGCCTCTGAAAACCTACGGCCTTGTGCCGTAGGATGAAAGAGGCATCGCCCGGTAGGGCGATAAATACTTCACAAACATCTGTTCCCGTG
>CAJYBN010000136.1 GCA_913064925.1 uncultured Peptococcaceae bacterium | reverse complement strand
CCCGGCCGGCAAGGCGGAGGGGCTGGAGGATGCGGTGGCCAAGTATGACATGCTGCTGTTTGAACTGCAGGCCCGGTACTTGGAGTTGCGCCGGTGGGAGTGGAGACTCAGGCTTCGCGTTAGCCGGTTGGAAGAGGAGATTGCGGGGATTGATGCGGTGGTGCAGCGCTTGGATGATGATGAGAAACAGATTATTGAACACCGATATTTGTACAAGCGGAGTAATTATGCGATTGGTAAGTTGATGAATTTTTCTGAGCCAACAATTCGAAAAAAACACAGGACAATAGTATTTAAGGTTGCCGATTCCCTGGCTAAAACAGAAAAGTACGCAAAAAGTACGCACTATAAACGGAAAAACTGTGGTAATATTACGATGAGCAAGTATCAATATAGTAGCAGGCACCCGTGAACTACGGGGGATAAAAGCGGGCCAGGGAAACACCGTTGCATTACAGCGAGGGAAACACGGCCCGTTTTATTATTTCATGTGAAATACCAGGAGGTGGTGGCGGTGGCGAAGAAAGATAAATTAACTCCTAAGCAGAGAATGTTTGTCAAAGAGTACCTGGTTGACCTTAATGCCACACAGGCCGCCATCCGGGCTGGGTATAGTGCAAATAGGGCATCTGAAATCGGTTATCAGTTGCTACAGAAAACTACAGTGCAGGAAGCCATCCAGGAGTCCATGAAGAAACGGGAGAAACGTATCGAAGTTACCCAGGAGATGATCATTGAGCAGCTGGCCAAGATCGGCTTTGCTGATATAAAAAAGTTTGTCAAGGTAAAAGGTAATCAGGTATTTATTGAAGACTTTGACAAGGTTGATGGTACCATTCTCTCTGAGGTGTCAGAGACCCAGAACGGGATAAAAATAAAGCTTAATGACAAGATGAAGGCCTTGGAGCTCCTGGGGCGGCATTTCGGGATGTTTAATGATAAGCTCAACCTGAACGTAAACAACGGCACCCAGGACCCCGGCACCGGCGTCAACTCTCTCCGGGAACTGAAAGAAAAGCAGGCCCGGCAGCAGGCCAAGGGAGAACCGGGGGAGTCGGCAGAACCGGACCGGGTATCTGATCAGCCAGGGCAGGATTCGGAGTCCAAACCACCACCCAACCCTGACCTAGGCAACATTAAACATTAAAAATTATGTCGAAACAACACGATTAAAACCCCTCCAAATAACAGAATAGATTATATGAATCTATGACATTTTATGCTATAATGAAGTCATGGAAGCCGCATTTCTTCGTTGATTATCCCCCAAAATTTATGTCAGAGATTAATTTCAAGCGGCCAATAATGTCATAGATTATTTTCCGGGGAGGGGTAAAACAATGATAAATAGATTCCTGGATTACCTTGCTGGAAGCGGTACTAAACCATTAACTATTAAAACGTATGCCGGCGCACTGGAAAGTTTTAAAAAATGGTTCGAGGAAACCACAAGTAAAGATTTTGCCCTGGATGAAATTACACCCACCGATGTGGCAGCTTTCAAAAGACACCTTATGGACCAGGCCAAAAAGCCGGCCACGGTAAACAAGCACCTAACGGCCATCAAGGCCTTGTGCAAGTGGGCGGTCGCCCAGGGTCACCTTGAGCACAACCCGGCCGCCGAGACCAAGGCTCTAAATCTCCAGCGCCAGGCGCCCAAGTGGCTTAACCGTAAAGAGCAGCACAGGCTGATCCGTCTGGCCGAAAAGGACGGTCCCCGGAACCTAGCCATTGTGATGCTGATGATGAAGGCCGGGCTACGCGTAGACGAGGTATGCAATTTGCGGCTTGAGGACGTCAAAATCAGTGAGCGCAAGGGTTCGGTGACCGTGGCTTACGGCAAAGGTGACAAGTGGCGGGTGGTTCCGCTCAATAATGGTACCCGCAAAGCCATGGGAAAGTATTTGGCAGTTCGGAATTCAAAAAGTCCCTGGCTGTTTACTACTCAGAAGGCGGACAAAATGAGTCCCAGGGCCGTGCAGTACATGATGGCCAAGTATGCGAAGGAAATTCCCGGGCTGACAGCCCATAAGCTGCGCCATACTTTCTGCCACGAGCTAGTCAAGGCTGGCGTTCCCCTGGACCAGGTTGCGGTTCTGGCCGGTCATATGACTGCAGACGGGCGGCCAAACGTAAATACGACGGTGATTTATACCAGGCCAGGGGAGGCGGATTTGCGGGAGGCTGTGAGTAAGTTGGATTGGGATTAGAGTTAATTATTTAGGGTTTGAGAAATTTGATGAAAAATTTTTTTATATATTTCTTGTTGTTTAGGAAATTCATTCAAGTAATTTTCAAGTCCTTCTTCATGACTGCATTCCATGCATCTTCCATAATCATAATCAGGATAAAAAAGATATTCATTCTTACCACAGATTGGGCATTCTTTACAAGTAACTTTTATGTTTGATGGATCCAACTTTTTAATCTCATCAATAATTTTTTGTTTAAGCCAATTTTCATAATCTCTGATTATCAATTCTTTATTAACCTCCTTACCTACTATTTTGGCTTTTAATCAAATAATTATAAAAATTTATCAGTATTATAAGATAAAATTTTTATATATCTTTGTAAGCCCCATTTTTCCAAGCATTTTTTAAAATCATTTACACAATTTACTTTATTGTTATTATCGTCTAAACAAGATTTTGGAACAACACAATAAGTACGATTGGGTTCTTCGTTTACAAATGCATTAAGTTGTTCTTCGGTATGATCATCACAATAAGTTTCACATGTTTCTATTTCATAAATATACTGGACTGAATTAAGCACAGCTAAAACATCTGGTCGGTGGCCGTTAATTAAGGGCGGCCTGGTTGGCCAATTAATATGATCTGCAGCTACTGTGTAGCCCTTTGTTTGAAGGTCATTAGCAATTTTTGATACTACATTATCGTGAACATTATTTTGGACTTCACTTCTGTTGGGGTTTCTAGACATAATCACACCATCCTTCGATTAAAATAACGCATATTTCTATATAAAAAAGTTATTTCCTTTATCTAATATTGTCGGAAAAAGTCGTTTTAGCGCAGGAGTGGTAACTTTGCAACCATGGGAAGCTGAACTGCTCCACCAGTATCTACAACGCCACTTCACCCAGGAGCAAATTGACACACTCCTGGATCAGCCGCTGACCGGTCCCCGGGGTCTGCGCCGGCAGCTGGGTGAGCTGGACATGGAGTATTTCGCCCGGGCATACTTTCCGCACTTTATTACTCGAGAAATGCCGGAGTTTCACCGACAGGGTTACCGGGAATTACAACAAATAGCTGATAACCCGGGTGGTCATAAGCGGGCGGAAGCAGCTCCCCGTGGCTATGCCAAGTCAACCCGTACCAGCTTAATATTTCCTATGTACTGCGCGTTGTACAAGCGCAAGCATTATATATTTCTTCTTTCTGACACCGCCAGCCAGGCATCCGGTTTCCTGGAAACAATCCAGGAGGAATTTGAGGCCAATGAAAGGATTCGCGAGGACTTTGGGGATCTGGTTGGTGACCCATGGAACTCCGGAGAGTGCGTCCTAAAGACCGGCGTTAAGTTTGAATGTGCTGGTTCCGGACAAAAGATCCGTGGCCGGCGGCACGGGCCCTGGCGGCCGGACCTGGTTATCCTGGATGACCTGGAGAACGATGAAAACACGGCCACCCCGGAGCAGCGGGCAAAGCTCCGTAACTGGTTTACCAAGGTCGTCTTAAAACTTGGTGATACATACACCGATTTTGTTTACGTCGGGACTGTCATTCACTATGACAGTCTTTTTTCGTGGGTTCTGAATAACCCGATTTGGAAGACGGTCATATACCGGGCTGTTATCAGCTTCGCCGACCGGCAGGACCTGTGGGATGAGTGGACAACAATCATAACTGACTTGGCGAATGAAAACCGCTTGGACGACGCCCGGGCGTTTTTTGATGCCCACAAAGAGGAAATGCTGGCCGGCACTGAGGTCCTCTGGGAAGAGAAACAGGACTATTACGCCTTGATGGTGGTGAAGGTTACCGAGGGCGAGGCCAGCTTCAACTCTGAGCTTCAGAACGAGCCCATTAACCCGGAGGACAGGCTGTTCAACTGCCAGTATTATGAAGAGGTCCCGCCGCGGGAGGAGTTATACGTTGTTGGCGCTGTGGACCCGTCGATGGGCAAATCAGCTCAAAGCGACTTTACAGCAATAATCACCTTGGGCTGGCATAGAAAAACCGGCTACATGTACAACCTGGACCCGATAATCAAGCGCATGCATCCGGATAAGATTATCGAAACTATTTTTGAACAGCATCAAAAATGGCAATATGACCGGTTCGGGGTGGAAACAGTTCAGTTCCAGCAATTTTTCAAGGATGAAGTGGCAAAACGCAGTGCTCAAGCAGGGCTTTATCTTAACTTGGTTGAGATAAAGAGTACCAAAAATAAAGAGCTTCGTATTCAATCACTGCAACCGGATATCAATAACGGCTATATAAAATTTCACCGTTCTCATCGTATCCTGATTGAGCAATTGGAAAATTGGCCAAAGGCAGCTAAGGATGATGGCCCGGATGCCCTTGAGATGGCAAGGAGTTTAATCTCTGCCGGTGCACCATTAAGCGAAGAAGTAAAGCAGTTATTCAGGGGGGCAAGTTTATATGGCTAAACTTAAACTCCGCCGGCCGGCCTGGCGCAATATTATACAGAGATTATTTGCTCCTCTGGGGGAAATTTCGGTACTTCGCAATGCCTGGCCCTCTGGCTGGGGGTTTAAATACATGACTTCCTACCGCCTGGACAGCAGTCGGGTCAACTACGATCTTGCTCGGCAACTTTACCGGAATACCGCTGATAAATACAAACTAGGGGCGGGATTTGCGAAGCCCATAATCAATACCACGGCTGGTTTTATGGGAGCGCCGCACTTTACCCATATAGACCCGGAAGCAGACCAGGCTTTGGAGCAGGCAGTGACCAGGTGGACGGGCAAAGTATTGCGAATCAATCGTAATACTTTGCGAGATGGGGACGTGTTTGCCCGGATTGTCCGGGTGCCGGACCGGTTTAATTCGAGGCAGGAGGCATTTGACCTGATACTCATTCCGCCTGAATGGGTGACGCCGGTTACCGACCCAATTACCGGTCAGTGGCAGCAGTTAGTCATACGGCATCCGGTTACTGTGACCGACATTCAGGGAAGGACGGTCACCGAGTATACCTTGACCGAAATTTTAACGCCGAAAAGCAGAAGTATCGAAGCCGATGCCCGGGCGCCGGCGGATGTCCGGGCCCGGAACGGGGAGGAAGCAAATCCCTGGGGCTTTATCCCGGTAGTTCATTTTACGAACGAAGCCGAAGAAAACCAGCTTTTCGGGTGTAGCGACTTGGAAGCCGTGGAACCGTTTATGAAGGCTTACCATGATACGATGTTGTTCGCTGTTCAGGGTTCTAAATTATTTAGCCGGCCGAAGGCAAAGTTCAGCTTGAAGTCGGTGGAGAAGTTTCTGCAGGATAATTTCAGCACTGAGGAAATTCAGGCCGGCAAGTTGAAGTTTGCTGACAAGGAGATTTTCCTGCTCCAGGAAGGAGACGATGCGAGTTTCATTACGGCGGACAGTGGCCTGGCGGGTATAACTACCCTGCTCAAGTTTCTATATTTCTGTATTGTTGATGTGTCAGAAACTCCTGAGTTTGCTTTTGGTACTGCCGTTCAAAGTTCCAAGGCATCCGTTTCCGAGCAGATGGTCCCCCTAGCCCGGAAAATTCGCCGCAAGCGGGGGATGTTCGAGGAGCCTTACGGCGAGCTGGCCAGCATGTACCTTGCGATGTGGGCCAAGGTGGAGAACCGGGCGTTGGAAACATACCGGGTTGATATTGGGTGGGATGAACTCAGTCCCCGCAATGACCAGGAAGTAGCCGGCACTATTAAGACCCTGGTAGAGGGTCTGGTCACCGGCATGGAGGCCGGCCTGGTTTCGGTGGATGCGGCGGCCGAGTTTCTGCGTGAGTTCGTGCCGACCATGCTTCCATATGTTGATCCGGATGCCGATGACGACGAGCGCCGGCGAGTGGCCAAGAGTTTCACGTTAATACAGCGGTTACAAGACGGCCAGGGGTTGGAGTTCGGCGGTGAAGAATAATGCCACAGGATAAAAATTGGGATCAGTACCGTAAAGAACTTCAGCGGGGATTAAATGACTGGATTGGTACGGCTAGAAATGAAGAATACGGCAAGTATCTGTGGGAAGCTAGGCAACGGTTTGAGAAGGGTGAGGCAGCTACAGTTCGGCAGGTTAAAACATTGTACCGCCGGGTGGCGGCACAGCTAGGGTCGGAAATTGAAAATATTTCTCCGGGCACCCTGCGACGTGCCCACCTTGCGGCGCTGGCGGGTAGCTTGGAGAGAGCTGCCAGGGTGTTAAACCAGGATATCCTGGATATTATAACCAGGGGCATCCGCCTGGCCGTGGACGAGGCTGTAAATGGCCCCAAGCAAGTAACTCAGGAACTTTTGGCCGGCGTCTTTGATCGGATGGAAGTTAAATGGCTGTTCGCCGATATTAACGAGCGGGTCGTGTTAAGTTTGTTGTCGCGTACCCGGCATGATGGGCTAAAACTCTCCGACCGGGTATGGCGTACCAGCCAGCATGTCAGGACGGCCCTGCAAAAAATTGTGGAAGATGGCGTAACCCGGGGGCTGGATAGCCGGAAACTGGCCCGGCAGGTGCAGAAGTACCTGCAGCCCGGTGTTTGGACGGCGCTTAAAGCTGAAACCAGGCGAAACCTCGGGGTGCCCAAATCTGTTAGCATGGAAGCTATGCGCCTGGCGGTTACAGAGATGAATAACGCTTTTCATGAGGGCACCATTAACGCTTATCGGGCTATACCGAGCGCCCGGGGGATTTACTGGAGGCTAAGTCACAGTCACCCTATTCGTGATGTGTGCGATGATTATGCCGGCCATAATGGCAATGGGTTTTGGCCGAAAGGGCAGGAACCTGCTAAACCGCATCCTTGGTGCCGGTGCGTAATTATCCCCGCTATGGAGGACCCTGAAGAATTTACCCAACGACTAAAAGAATGGATACAAAACCCTACTTCGCAACCGGACCTGGAAATGTGGTACAATAATACTGCCAGAAGGTTTTTGAGGCGGCCGAGCAATATACTACCGGTATCTGGGGGTAGCTTAGGCCCTGAGCGGATTAAAAGTTATGTATTGTACGGGGGACAGGCTCGTGATGTTAACGTCTACAATGTAGGTGCGACCAAAATCATAGTCCCGGAGGACTTAGATACTAACCTTCAAAGACTGGCGGTTGATGATATCAAGGCTGAGTTTCAAAAATTGCCCCAGCGACTGCAAAACTTGATCAATGAAATTCAAATCCTTGATTACCGTAATCCGGACGATTTATACTGGGAACAGAAATATGGCATCAAAGATTTTCGGTCTTTTGCGACTGGCGGAGAAGGCAAAATTCACTTTTATGCTAATTCTCATTTGGCCGCGGAACATGTAAAGAAGATTTTATTCCAGACTCTGGCTCATGAAGCCGGACATAATCTCGATCAAGATGTGGGAAGGCTGGCAGCAGGGGCAGTTCAACGGTTTTCAGAAACAACAGACTGGA